>CAJOJR010000015.1 GCA_905235065.1 uncultured Bacilli bacterium | reverse complement strand
TGGTCAATGCCTATAACTAGAGCTGAGGAGGGTGTTACAAGTAGCGTATTTAGAGTTGAAAAAATCAATGGTTGTTGCGCAACTTTTAGAGTTTTAGCACCTAATCCAGATACAACTAGTATATATCCATATGTAAGCACTGATTCAATATTTACAATGGATGTAGGCTGCATGTGTGCAGTTAGATGTTTAAATGACACATATGTTGAATGTTTATAAAAGAGTTCAAATTTGAGCTCTTTTAATATGTGGTATTTTTATTAGTTTTATAGTATAATATTATTGGGTGATAAAAAATGAATTGGCAGTATTTAATAATTTTAGCCGTCTTATTATTAATTTCTTTAGTAATTGTTAAATTAAAAAGAAAAGGCTTTTCTTTAGAAATAAATAAATTGATTCAATGTCTAGGTGGTAAAGATAACATTGTAGATGTTGAAGTCAATATGTCTAGATTAAAAGTTACTCTAAAGGATATGACTATTGTAGATAAAGACGGAATTCAAAAATTAGGTGCAAGAGGAATTGTTGAAGTTGATAACCAATTAAAAATCATATTTGGAGCAAACTCTAAAGAACTTAAAAAATATATAGTAGACTTAAAATGATAAAATATATCACTTTTTTTCATTATTCGACAAATTTTGACAAAACTATTTGATATCATTATTTCGAGGTGAAATAATGATTCTTTTTATTAGTTGTATTATAAATACCATATTAATAATATTTTCAAATTTTTTATATATAATCTACTCTGCTAATAAGCAAAATTTAAAAGAAGATATCAATAAAATAATATTAGATGCTGCTCTACTTTTTTCTTTATTTTTAATTATTATTACAGATAAATGTTTTGACATCAAATTAATTATTACATATTCTTTTATAATTCTATTTTTATCCTTGAAAAACAAAAGATTTTTAGTAAGTACGTTAATACTCTTTATAATTGGGGAATACATTTATATACATTTAAACATCTTAACTTATAGTATCACTAATATATTAATGAATATTTTTATATTTTCTATATCATATTTTATAATTAACTATATAATTAATGAATCTTCTAAAATATTGAAACTAAAAAATTTATTAAAAGAATATAAAAAAGAATCAGATTTAAAAATCTCATTATTCAAAATAACTCATGAAATTAAGAATCCATTAGCAGTTGTTAAAGGATATTTAACAATGATAAATATTGATAATAAAGATAAAAGTATTAAATATTTAAATATTATTAACAGTGAAGTTGAAAGAACAATTAACTTATTGAACGACTTTATGCAGTTTAGTAAAATTGAAATAAATAAAACTTTGTTTAATCTAAGTGATCTATTAGATGAAGCAAAAAATATATTAATATCTCTTATAGAAAATAAAAATATTACATTAAACTTTAAAACAGAAGATAATATCAAAATAAATGCAGATTATAATAGAATTAAGCAAGTATTAATCAACATAATAAAAAACTCTATTGAAGCTAGTTTTAATGATTCAATAATAGATATTACATGCTATATTAATAAAGATTTGAATATTATAATTAAAGATTATGGAATTGGTATGAATAATGAGACTCTAAACAATTTATTTATTCCATTCAATACAACCAAAGAAAAAGGCACTGGTCTTGGCGTATGCTTGTCCAAAGAAATAATAGAAGCACATAAAGGAAAAATAACTTATAGTTCCGTTTTAAATAAAGGAACTATAGTTAAAATTGTGCTTCCTAATACTTAATAATAGTATGGATAATAATTATATCCATAATTTCCATAACCATATCCTCCATAATATGGATATACTGGTCTAGGCCTATATGGATTAAACGCTGCATAAGTTACTCCGCCAGTTAAAGCTCCCAATACAAATGGTGCCGCAAAACCAACAAGTCTATCACCATTTTTACAATTATGATACATAAAAACACCTCACTCTATAATATGTGAAGTGTTATTTTATTTTAAAGATTTTAGCCTATATAAATTAAAAGATGGTTTATTTAAAAATCTATATGCATACTTATCAGTTCCAATTCCAGTTGATACAAAAACTTCTACATCTTCAAACTTATAATATTCATTCATATAATTTTTACTTCCAGTCGGTTTAAATAATGGGCCGTAAATTGGAACTCTAATATATCCCCCTAAAGAATTACCAGTTAATACTAAATTTGCGTCAGTATTATCAACTAGTTTTTTAATATTATCGCTCTCATGTATCATATATATTTGATAAAATTCTTCTTTTGTTTCTTTAAAATAATCTGCACAAGTAACTAAACTTACCTCTTCTTTCAATGAACTATTTAATCCACATAAGAATATAGGGGTGATAGTATCTTTATAAATCAATTCATAATTGTTTTCAAGTACATTAAATCCAATGCTTTTCATAAAAGAATCATAATCTTTAAAATAATCATTTTTACCTTTAACCGCATATTTGCCTAACTTTGATTCCAACCTTGATAATGATTTTATCAATTCTTCCTCTTTCTTAATATTATTACCATATATATTACCTGTGAATAATATTAAATCAGGTTTCATAGTATTAACTCTTTCAACAAGAGTATCTACATTTTTTATGTTAGTCGTATTTCCAAAATACAAATCACTTATATGTGCAATCTTAACACCACTAAAATTTTCGGGTATTTTATCGCTCGCAATTTTATATTCTTTCATAATAAGTTTATTATGTTCAACATACCTAGCATATAAATATAATCCTATTAATAAAACTACTAATACTATAAATATATTTATTAATATATGACTTTTATTTTCCTTCTGTTCTTCCATAATTCACCTATAAAACTATAAATAGTAGCCCCAGTGTTAATAAGTTATGTATTGAATGCATTAACATACTCGTAAATACTGTATTTGTTTTTTTATCCATTAATGCAAATACAAAACCTAAAGAACCATAAGGAATAATATATAGTAAATTTAAAGCACTACTTAAATCGGCAAGTACATGAGCAAAACCAAAGAAGAATCCACTAAAAAAGCAATAAAAGATAGCGTGATTAAAAACTTTATCTAAAGCTTTTCTAAAGATTAATTCTTCCATTATTGGAGCAAGAAAACCAACTGATAAAACTGTATACCATAGTGGATTATTGAGTATTGCTTGTCTGTTTAATTCTTCGTTAGCTGCAATATTTCCTTTAAAGACAAAATAATTTAGAATTACATTTGAAATAAGCATAATTAGTAATCCAATTAACCAATATTTAAACCCATTATCAAATGAATTACCTACATTACTTTTAAATAAATTAAATTCTTTCTTTAATTCTGGAAAATATATTAATACTAATATGCATGTATAAAGTAGTAATGAAATAATAGTTGAAACAGCTTCGTTTTTTATACCAGCCACATTTAAAATAGCTAAAAAAACAGCAGGTAGTATATACATACTTGCAATTACAAGTACAAATAATATAATTCTATAAATTTTATTCTCTAATATTTTACTCATAGAATAATTATACAATAAAAAAAGATAATTGTTAATTATCTTTTATATAATTTACACTATTAAGCCTTCTTAGTATTTGCTTTTTTAGAAGCTTCTAATTTTTTAGTAATTTCTTTTGTTAATTTTATAGCTTGATTTCTAACTTCATCAACAGCTTTTTCTAAAACTGGAGTTCCTTTTTCTACAGCATATTTATATAGATCTTCTGCTTTTGCTTGTATATTAACTGCTTGTTCTTTGGCAATTTTAGTAACTTTTTCTTTATCTAAACTAGCTAATTCTTTTTTTATATCATCAATTTTCTTAACAATGTTTTTCTTTACTTCTTCTTTGTCAATATCTTTTGCTTTAGAGTATAACTCATCTAATTTAGATTTCAATTCCTTTCTTGTTTCAATTCCAGTCTTAGGTGCAAATAAAAGTCCTAAACCAGCACCAATTCCTAAACCAACTAATAGTTTTCCATAACCTTTCTTACTCATAATAATCTTCTTCCTCCTCTTCTATATTTTTCTTTTTTCTTTTAGAAAATAATTTCAATATCTTCTCATTAATTATATTCACCATAAAATCACCTAATGATGATAATTTATCAGTTAAACTATCAATTAATGAGAAAGCCCCATTTAATGTTTTAATCTTACCATTTACATCATCTACTATTTCATTTACCTTAGTTAAAGTATAAATTGCTTTTATAAAAAATACAATCAAAACAACTAATAAAACTATTAATAGAAAATAAATTATAACTGGTAATGCATCTTTTAACATTTCCATACCTTTTTATTCCTCCTTATCTTCATACATCGAATCTATTAAGTTAAACAAATCATGTTCCAATGTATTATCATCAACTTTAGATTCCTCTTTTTCTTCCTCTTCGTCGTTTTCTATCATTTCTTCTTTTGCTTTTTCTTCGAGTTCACCAATTGTTGCATTCTTTTTAATTTCTCCCAATAATTCTTCAATATTATTTGAAGGTTTTGGTAATTCATCTATTTCCTTTTCTAACTCATCAACACTACTGACTATATCAGTATTGACCTTTGTAAGAGTGTCTTCAAGTTCATCTTCTAAAGTTCCATATGCTTTTCTTCTAACATAATCATAATTAATTTCTCCAGAATATGGTTTTGAAGTATCTTTTTTTTCAATAATTTCTTCTTTCTTATAATTCTTATCTAAGATACCATAAATTGGTGAAATAACTGGACTAGGTTTGAATGTGGACTCTTTTTTCGACTCTAAAACTTCTCTTCTCTCATAATCTCTATTTTTAGAAATCATACTTCTTTGTTCAAGTTCTTTTTGAAGTTCAAGTACATTAACTTTACTTCTTGTTTTAACCGGTTCTTCTTCCTCTTCATCAAACACTGGAAAATCAAATGTTTTTTCGGGTTTGAATAATTCTCTTTCACTAAAATCATTTGACTTTTCTTCTTCGTCCTCTTTATATTTATTAGTAATAGGAGAAGTTATTTCTTCAATAACTGGCGCTTCATTTCTTAACACTTCTTTTTTTTCTTCTTTAACTGGCACTTCTACAACTTCTTCATCATAGAAAATATCCTTTATTTTTTTAAATATACCCATACAACACCTCTTTCTAATTGTTTATTACATCTGGGTCTTGAATCTTAGTATTTATTTCTCCAGTATACTCATTGTATTGTTCAAGATAATAAGCATATGTTTTTTTATCATCTTTTTTCTTTTCTGGACCAAATATTTTATAGACGCTTTCTTTGAGTTCTAAAACATCTTCTCCAAATTTGTTATTTATTATTGAATCATTATACTTAATAGATGACAAAATATAACCCATATTTATAATAGAATTATTAATTTCACTTTCCTTTACATTCGCTTCTATTATAGCATAATTATATACCATTTTTACCAAAAAGTAATCATCATTTTTAGTAATTTCTAAAAAACCTGGTTTATTGTTTACATATATAGGCAAATATTTGTAAACATTTGTACTTTCATCTCTAGTAATTTCTGTTTTGTTATAATAACTTACTAAATCAATATTTAAAAAATACTCTACTCCATTAGATTTTAAAATTTGTATGTTATCTCTATCTTCTTCTACTATAAATCCTCTAGGAAGATAATATCTATATCCGATATTATTAGTATTATAAAGTTCTGTATTACTTGTAATTCCAAGTGCTAAAGCTTCTTCAATATTTATATTTTCAATATTACGAGAACTGCACCCTGTTAAAGTAAAAACTAATACTAATAACACAATTATTAATCTTTTACGCATATATTCTCCAATCATTTATATTATAACAAAAATAATAACTATTTTAAAGATTTTATTTATTAATAGATACAAAGTTAATATTTTTACCTCTTGAAATAAATTTTTTTTCATACTCAGTTTTATAAACATCATCTATATTTCTATCTATTGTATTGATCTTATAACCATGTTCTTTAAAAGATTCTAATGAATATTCAAATAAATCATCATTGTCAGTCTTCATTTCTATGTTTACACTGTCCTTTACAAATACTTGATCATATATATTCAAAAAAGTTTCATATGTAAGTCTTCTCTTAGCGTGTCTTTTTTTAGGCCAAGGATCAGAAAAATTTAAATAGATTTTACTAATTTCTTTTCCAAATACATCTAACAAATTAGATGCATCTATATTTATTATCCTAAGATTTTCAAGATTTAATTCATCCAGTTTTCTTTTAGCATATACTAAAACACTATCATACTTTTCAATGCCTATATAATTAATATTAGGATTATTCAAAGCTTTACTTATTAAAAAGTCTCCCTTACCCATCCCAATTTCTATCTCGATGGGATTAGTATTATTAAATACTTTATTCCAATTATTTTTATGCTTTTCAGTATTATCTATAAAGTTTTTACATTCTCTTACTATTTTATCTGAATCTTTAATCTTTTTTAATCTCATTTTTTCACCAAATTAATTATACACCAAAATATATTTTTTGTCATATAATGTAGTAAAGGTGATTTACATGAAAAAATCAAGAAACATGGTATATTCTAATACACAAAGTGGAGGCTACTTTAATCCAATGATGAATTATAATTATATGGCACCATCTGGTTTCCAAGGGACTAATAACTATATGGCATATGGACCAAATGTTATCCCTGGTGGAATGATGCCAAATAATCAATATGAAAATTCCGGATATGACGAAGAAAATTATGAGCAAAGAATTTCTAAATTAGAAAGACAAATGAGAAAACTAGAAACAAGAGTATCTAAATTAGAATCATCAAGTGATATATTTTTAGAAGATACAAATAACAATATGTATATGGTATAAAAAAAGAGTTCAAAATTTGAACTCTTTTTAAATTCTTAATTATTCAATAATTTCAGAAACTTTACCAGCACCAACTGTTCTACCACCTTCACGGATTGAGAATTCAGTTCCGTTTTCGATAGCAATTGGAGTGATTAATTCAACTGTGATATTTACGTTATCACCTGGCATAACCATTTCTGTTCCAGCTGGTAACTCGATAACACCAGTTACGTCAGTTGTTCTGAAATAGAATTGAGGTCTATAATTTGTGAAGAATGGAGTATGTCTTCCACCTTCTTCTTTAGTTAATACGTAAACACTAGCTTTGAATTTTTTATGTGGAGTAACTGTTCCTGGTTTTGCAAGAACTTGTCCTCTTTCAACATCTTCTCTATTGATACCACGAAGTAATACACCAGCATTATCTCCAGCTTCAGCGTAATCTAGTGATTTTCTGAACATTTCGATACCTGTTACTACAGTTTTCTTAGTATCTCTAATACCTACGATTTCAACTTCATCATTAAGATTTAATTTACCTCTTTCAACACGTCCTGTAACAACAGTTCCACGTCCTGTGATAGTAAATACATCTTCGATACTCATTAAGAATGGTTTGTCTGTATCTCTTACTGGAGTTTCAATCCATGAATCTACTGCATCCATTAATTCATGAATAGCAGCTTCATAATTAGCATCTCCTTCAAGAGCTTTAAGAGCAGAACCTCTAACGATTGGAGTATTATCTCCATCAAATCCATATTCTGTTAATAATTCACGAACTTCCATTTCAACTAAATCTAAAAGTTCTGGATCATCTACCATGTCGCATTTATTAATAAACACAACCATTCTAGGAACACCAACTTGTCTTGATAATAAGATGTGTTCTCTTGTTTGAGGCATTGGTCCATCTGTAGCTGAAACTACAAGGATAGCTCCATCCATTTGTGCAGCACCTGTGATCATGTTTTTAACATAGTCAGCATGTCCTGGACAGTCAACGTGAGCATAGTGTCTATTTGCAGTTTGATACTCAACGTGAGCTGTATTAATTGTAATACCTCTTTCTCTTTCTTCTGGTGCTTTATCGATATTTGCATAATCAACGAATTCAGCACCACCATCTTTAGCTAAAACCTTAGTAATAGCAGCTGTTAATGTTGTTTTACCATGGTCAACGTGTCCAATAGTACCAATATTAACATGTGGTTTTGAACGATCAAATTTTTCTCTTGCCATAATATTTAATTCCTTTCCTTTCTTTTACAAATATTATTTTATCTAATACTTTATTTTTTTTCAAGTATTATTGCAATTTTTTACATGTTACTTTTACTCAGCAACACTATTTCTTTTTATGATTTCCATTTCAATATTTTTTGGAACTGGTTCATAATGATCAAAGAACATTTGGTAAGTTCCACGTCCTTGTGTATTAGAACGTAAATCTGTCATATATCCAAACATTTCTGCAAGTGGAACCATAGCACTTATACATAAGTTTTTACCTCTTGATTCATTTCCAAGTGGTTTACCTCTTCTACTTGTTAAGTCTCCCATAACTGTTCCTAAGAATTCTTCTGGAACAACTACATCAACTTTCATTATTGGTTCAAGTATTGTAGGATTACATTTATTTTTAGCTTCTTTTAAAGCCATTGAAGCAGCAATCTTAAATGCCATTTCAGATGAGTCAACATCATGATATGATCCATCAAATAATGTACATTTAACATCTACCATAGGATATCCCGCTAGAACTCCTCCAGCTAATGCTTCTTGAAGTCCTTTGTCAACAACTGGAATGTATTCTCTTGGAACTACACCACCAACAATTTCATCGACAAATTCATATCCATTGTCTTTATTAGGTTCAAATCTAACCCAAACATGTCCGTATTGTCCACGTCCACCTGATTGTTTAATGTATTTACCTTCGCATTCAGCAGAAGTTGTAAGAGTTTCACGATAAGCAACTTGTGGTTTACCAACATTTGCTTCTACGCCAAATTCTCTTCTCATTCTATCAACTAATACATCTAAGTGAAGTTCACCCATACCAGCTATAATAGTTTGACCAGTTTCATGATCAGTTGAAGCTCTGAATGATGGATCTTCTTTAGCTAATTTTTGTAAAGCTAATCCCATTTTTTCTTGATCTGCTTTTGATTTTGGTTCAATTGCAAGTTCAATAACTGGTTCTGGGAATACCATCTTTTCAAGAATAACTTGACTATTCTCTGCACAAAGAGTATCTCCTGTAGTTGTATCTTTTAGACCAACTGCTGCAGCGATTTCTCCTGCATATACTTCACTAATCTCTTGTCTTTGATTAGCATGCATTTGAAGAATACGTCCTATTCTTTCTTTTTCTCCATTAGTAGAATTCATTATATAACTTCCACTTTTTAATACTCCAGAATAAACTCTAAAGAATGTTAAGTTACCAACAAATGGATCATTCATAACTTTGAATGCTAAAGCTGCGAATGGTTCATTATCAGATGCTTTTCTTTCAATAGGATTATCTTTCATATCAACACCTTTAACTGGTGGGATATCTGTTGGAGCTGGTAAGTAATCAATAACAGCATCTAATGCAAGTTTTACTCCCATATTTCCAAGTGCAGTACCACATAATACTGGGAAGAATTGTACACTTAAAACTCCTTTTCTAATAGCAGCTTTAATTTGTTCAACGCTTAATTCTTTACCTTCTAAGTAATCTTCCATTAAAGCATCATCAAACATAGCTACAGTTTCAATAAGTTCATTTCTCTTTTCTTCTGCAGTTGCTTTTAATTCTTCAGGAATTTCAATTTCAGTAGCATTTTCATGTTGCTCACCATCATAATGATAAGCTTTCATTGTTACTAAATCGATTACTCCATTAAAAGTATCTCCATCTCCTATAGGCCATTCAATTGGAGCACTACTTTCTGATAGTCTATCCTTAATACTGTCTAAGCTCATTACAAAGTCTGCACCAGTTTTATCCATTTTATTAGCGAATATCATTCTAGGAACTTTGTATTCATCAGCTTGTCTCCAAACTTGTTCAGTTTGAGTTTCAACACCAGCTTGAGCATCAATAAGTGCAATTGCACCATCAAGAACTCTTAAGCTTCTTTCAACTTCAATTGTGAAGTCTACGTGTCCTGGTGTATCAATTATATTAAGTCTATAACCTTTCCAATGCGCAGTAGTTGCAGCACTAGTAATAGTTATACCTCTTTCTTTTTCTTGTTCCATCCAGTCCATTTGTGATTCACCATCATGTGTTTCACCTATTTTATGAGTTTTACCTGTATGGAATAAAACACGTTCTGTAAAAGTGGTTTTACCGGCATCTATGTGAGCCATAATACCAATATTTCTTAATTTATCTAACGATACGTCTCTTGCCATAAATACCTCCTACCATCTATAATGTGCATAAGCTTTATTAGCTTCTGCCATCTTGTGTGTGTCTTCTCTTTTCTTGCATGCTCCACCAACACCATTTGAAGCATCTATAATTTCAGCAGCAAGGTTTTCTGCCATACCTTTACCATTTCTACTTTTAGCATATTGAACTAACCAACGAAATGCTAAAGCCTGACTTCTATCAGGTCTAACTTCAGTTGGAACTTGATAGTTAGATCCACCAACACGTCTACTTCTAATTTCTAGAGCTGGTTTAATATTTTCAAATGCTTTCATAAAAACTTCCATTGGGTCTTCCCCAGTTTTCTTTTTAACTATATCAAATGCATCATAAAGTATTGTTTCAGCTGTACCTTTTTTACCACCTATCATTAATCTGTTGATAAGTTTAGTAACCATTTTTGAATTATATATAGGATCTGCTAAAACTTCTCTTTTTTCTGCTCTTCTTTTACGCATAATTAACTCCTTTCTAATTTACTATTTTATATTTATTTAGGTCTTTTAGCTCCGTATTTGCTTCTACCTTGTCTTCTTTTATCAACACCAGCAGTATCTAGGGTACCACGAATAATGTGATAACGAACACCGATAAGGTCTTTAACACGTCCACCTCTTATAAGAACAACACTGTGCTCTTGTAAGTTATGTCCTTCACCAGGTATATAACAAGTTACCTCTGAACCATTACTTAATTTAACACGAGCATATTTTCTTAATGCTGAGTTTGGTTTTTTAGGTGCTTTAGTACCAACACGAGTACATACCCCACGTTTTTGTGGTGAATCATATAAAGATTTTTTTCTATCTTTAGTGTTGAATCCATAACCTAAAACTGGACTTTTACTTTTTCTTACCTTTTGACCTCTTTTGTTTCTAATCAATTGATTAATTGTAGGCATAAAAACTCTCCTTCCTACGACACACTTCCAGGTGTATCATATTTTCTAATTTAATTAAGTTTTCCTTAGAAAACTCGAACTACTTAATAATACTATAATATGAAAAAAAAATCAAGAACTTTCTTGACTTTTTTTAATTTATCCCATATCTTTCTTTATCTATTAAATAATTATGATATACTTCGTCATCTGTAAGTGCCCTATTGTATATTCTAACCAAATAAATATTACCTTTGAAGAACTCTTCGGTAGCATTACTTCCGTTTGGATTAGCTCCAATAGCAACTATTGTACTATTTGAAGGGGCTGTCATAGTTCCACCAACATCAACACCTTGTACAAATTTACCAGATTTATATATATTAAGAGATGTTTGATTGAAAACAGAAGTATAGTTATAAATACTGCTTGTTCCTAAACTAGTTGTATCGATGTTACATACATAGGCTCCGTTATATCTAACACATGATCTAAATTTGTTATTATAAGTAGTCGTTGCAAATCCACCCGTTTGCCAGTTAGCAACAAGATCTTGTGATCCTGTAGAAGTCGCACTTTGCTTAAAAATAGTATCTATTGTATGAGCACTAGTTAAATCAATTTGACCAACAGATACCCAAGTGCTACTACCATTAAAGGTTAAATATTTATCCCCCCAAGTTCCAGATGTAATTGCACCATCATATGTAGATACAGAAGCTGAATTTTTCCAAGTTGTTGTGGTTGTGTTTCTTCCATTAGATGTATTATATAGTCCATCATACCACACTAATAGACCATCACGAACATATCCATTCAACGGTTCGCTATATGCATTAACTCTTTTTCCTTTCGATGTTTCTTGTATTATATCATTTATAACTTCTGTCCAAGTACTATTATCAGCTGATACTGAAGTTATATTATCAATATAAGTTCTACCATCAAAATAACGCCACACTGCTACTTCATCTAAATCATACGTGCTTCCCAAATCAATTGTTACACATTTTGTGCCTGTACCACCACTTCCATAATTTTCTTTATCCAAAATTCCATCTGTGACATATGCGCTTCCGCCAGCTCCTGTAGGCGTTTTACCTTTTGCAAGATTTATTCCGTCTTTTATTGCTTGAAGTTCTACCCAAACATTATAAGTACTTGCTGTTGCTCCATTTGTACAATCTTTTATATACCTTACATTATTAAGTTTTGTATTTGTTTTAGAAACTAATCCAACATATTTTATATATACTCTACCGGCTCCAGAATTTTTTGCTAATTTCACATCACCATTTACAAAATATTTCTCTGTAAAATGTAGAGTATTATTTGTTACTGTTCCACTGGAATTAACCATATTTGATCCGGCATAACCAGATATAAATGAGTCCGTATAGTCACTTCCACCATATGAGGCACTCATTATCCTTGCTCTTAAACCTGTTGTTGAACTCTGAGTCAAATCAGAAGAAGATGGTTCAGAATCAAAGTATCTTATATCCGTTGAATTTGTTGTACCAGTATTACCTGTATAAATATATAACTTTTCATCTTTATTTAAATATATATATCCAGATGTCATTGAACCATTGACACTTGAATAATATGGTCCATATGCTTCAATATAATAATAACCTGACGCTGGAGCTGTATAAGTTCTTCTACTAGAGGAATATGCATAGTTTGTTTCTATATCAAACATATCAGAATTGGCAAATATCGCTTCTCCTGTATGCAAACCATTTGGATCACTAGGTTGGTAATATCCAACTGCATTTATAAAAACAGTTATTTCTTCACCGATAACATCATTGCCAACCGACTCATCTAGCCAAAAATAGAATTCAAATATAATATCATTATCATCGGCTTGAGCACATATCTCTTCATATAAAGTTTCCGTTGGATTATCGAAACTACCATATGTAAAACTTCCACTATTACCCATTCTAGTAGCATATCTTACATGCTCATAATCTATATTATCATTAATTGCAGCATATATATTTGTATACATACACGTATCGATGCTATTACTAGTAAGTTTGAATCTATACGGTGTTTGAGAAGTTCCCTCTGTTGTATTCATCGGATAGATTTCACCACTTATAGTATTACCATAGGAAGTACCATAACCAGTACAATTCTCATCTATACACATATCAAATCCTAATTGATCAACAAAAATATTGCCAATTGATTTCTCATCTATTGTAAAATAAATTGCATAAGTCACACCAAAAAAAGTTATAGTTAAACCTATAATTGTTAACACAGTAATAAATATTTCTTTTTTTATATCTTTAAGTAAGTTCATGTATTTATTCCTCTATTCTATACATTTTAATTTTACTATAAAATATAGTTAAAAGTCAATTTATATAATTGCTTTTTACAAAAAAAGTAAATAAAGTATACTTTATTTACCAATCATAATCATTTTCATATCCAACACTTATATAATTACTACATTTTAAATATGGTTTATATTCTAAATTATAATCATTTTTATTAACTTTTACATATCCACTACATTTTTTGTTTTTATTATCTCTAATAGTACTTATATATCCAGATTCTATTAATGTATTAACTCTAACAATAATAGTATCTCCATTAAAACTATCATTATATTTTTGGTAAACATAATTCCTTGTAGCTTCTATTAAGTTTTCTTCAACGACTTCATAGTTAACAATTCTACCACTTATAATAAGTTGTGGTTTAACACCTGGTGTTGGTTTATCTGAATTTCTAATTAGTCCTAATACACCCAAACCATATACAGCATATATAAGTCCTATAACAATAATTAAGAATACAACTAATTCTCCAACTAAAGTCCAACCTTTTTTATTCATATTATCACCATCTTTAATAAGTATATTATATATAATTTTTTATTTCATTTCTAGTCTTTATATAAAATTTCTTCTACAACATTTGTCAAATTATTTTTGTTTTTTAAAGCATCATATAATTTTTTTTCTTTAAAATATATTTTTAATTTGTTTTCATAGTCATTTAATTTACTTATAGTATTATTGATATTTTTACTAACCATTGCTTTAGAAACTTTATTATTAACAGCGATTTCATTTAAACTTAAATCTTCATAATAATAATTTTCGAAATACAGTTAATAGTTTTTTATATATTTCATAAAGTTCAATTATATATTCTCTTTCTTCCATTAAAACTCCTTAAATAATCCATATATGTATTTTTCTATATCAAATGACATTAAATCTTCAGCACTCTCTCCAAAACCAACAAATTTAACAGGAATGCCTGTATCTTTCTTAATACTTAAAACTATTCCCCCTTTAGCAGTACCATCCATTTTAGTAAGTATTAAACCAGTTATATTAGTTATTTCCTTAAAACTTTTAGCTTGATCTATTCCATTTTGACCAGTTGATGCATCTATTACAAGCAATGTCTCTTCTGGAGAGCCCTCACATAAATTGTTAATTACTTTATTAATTTTTTCTAATTCTTTCATTAAATTAACTTTATTTTGAAGTCTACCTGCTGTATCTATTAAAACAACATCTATATTATCTTTTTTAGCATTTACTAATCCATCATAAACAACACTTGATGGATCTTTAGAGTCATTACCATAAAATTCACATCCAACTCTATCTGCCCAAATAGATAATTGATCTACCGCTCCAGCTCTAAAAGTATCTCCTGCGATTAACATTACTTTTTTACCTTCGTTAACTAATTTAGTTGCTATTTTAGCAATACTTGTAGTTTTACCAACTCCATTAACTCCAACAAATAATAATACATTAAGTTTATTAGGTACTATATTTAAAGTAGAACTTACTACTTCACCATCAACATATAGTAAGAGTAATTCATCAACAATAACTTCTTTTAATTCTTCAAAACTATCTATATGCTCTTCTTTGCATCTTTTCTTTAATTTATCAATCATAAACATAACAGTTTCAACACTAATATCTGACATAATTAATAATTCTTCTAATTCATCAAAAAAATAATCATTAATTTTAGTATATTTAATCCCTAGTATATTTAACTTATTAACAAATTCTTTTTTAGTTTTCTCCAATCCTTTTTCATAAGTTTTAATCTCTTCAACTTCTTTAGATTCTTTAATCTCTTCTTTTTTATTAAATATATTTTTAATTTTAGAAAATAATCCCATTTATATCACCTACCAATAATTTTATCATAAAAAATTAATTATTAAAAATATTTACATTTATTTACTAATTTATTTGAACTAAAATTTTTTTATTGATAAAATTATTTTTAGTATGTAAAGGAGTTAATATGAATAATGATATTATTAAAAATTTAAGCGTTGATTTAAATATAACAATCAAGCAAGTGGAAAACACTTTGAAACTATTAAGCGAAGGAAACACTATTCCATTCATCGCAAGATATAGAAAAGAAGCAACTAATGGATTGGATGAAGAACAAATAAGAAAAATAAATGAATCTTATGAATATGAAACTAATCTTTTAAAAAGGAAAGAAGACGCTATTAGATTAATTGATGAAAAAGGGATGCTTACTGATGAAATAAAATCTAATATAATGAATGCTAAAAAATTAGTTGAAGTTGAAGATATATATTTACCATATAAAGAAAAGAAGAAAACTAAAGCAACTGATGCTATTAAAAATGGATTAGAACCACTTGCTAAAATCATAATGAGTTTCCCCACTTCATTTGATGAAAAAAGTGTATCTAAATTCTTAAATGAAAATGTAAAAACTTATGAAGATGCAATTACTGGGGCTAAATATATAATTTCTGAATGGATAAGTGATAATGCATATTATAGGAAATGGATTAGAAGTTTCTTTTTTAATACCGGAATAATAGAAACTAAATTAAAAAAGAATGCAAATGATGAAAATAAAACATATGAAATGTATTATGATTTTAATGAACCAGTTAAATATATAAGCTTTTAGCAATCAATAGAGCGGAAAATGAGAAAGTAATAAATGTTAATATTAATCTAAATATTGATGAAATAATCTCATTTTTAGAAAAAAATATTATTAAGAAAGATTCACCAGTAAATATTTATATAAAAGACTCTATTTTAGATGCTTATAAAAGATTAATTAGTCCTAGTATAGAAAGAGAAATAAGAAGTGAACTAACTGAAAAATCAGATAATGAAGCTATTAAAGTATTTAGTGAAAACTTAGAACATTTACTTCTTACTCCACCAATGAAAGATAAAACTGTATTAGGATTTGATCCAGCTTATAGAACGGGTTGTAAACTAGCAGTAGTCTCTTCCACTTCTAAAGTATTAGATATTAAAGTTATATATCCACACGCACCACAAAATGAATGGAATGAATCTAAAGAATTATTAAAAGAATTAATTAATAAATATAATATTGATATTATTGCTATTGGTAATGGAACTGCATCTAGAGAAAGTGAAAAATTGGTGAGTGAGACTATCAATGAAATCAAAAAGTGTAAATATGCAATTGTATCTGAAGCAGGTGCTAGTGTTTACTCCGCCTCTAAACTAGCCATAGAAGAATTTCCTGATTTAACAGTTGAAAAAAGAAGTGCAATATCAATTGCTAGAAGACTTCAAGACCCACTTAATGAACTAGTTAAAATTGATCCTAAATCTATTGGTGTTGGTGAATATCAACATGATGTTAATCAAAAGAAATTAAGTGAATCATTAGATTTTATTGTTACAAAAGTTGTTAATAATGTTGGAGTTAATATTAATACTGCTTCTCCATTCATTTTAAAATATATTTCAGGACTTACTAAAAATAATATTGATAAAATAATTAAATATAGAGAAGAAAATGGAAAAATAATGTCAAGGGATGAAATAATAAAGAAAAAATTGTTAAGCGATAAATCATTTGAGCAATCAATCGGATTTATGAGAGTTATTAATGGATCTAATCTTCTCGATGAAACAAATATTCACCCTGAAAGTTATGAAGTAACTAATAAATTATTAAAATTTTTAAATCTAGATATTAAACTAATTGGTAAAAAAGAATTAATAGATGTATTAAATAATGCAAATATTAATGAGTTATCAAAAGAACTAAATACTGATATTTATACTTTAGAAGACATTATTAATTCTTTAAAAACACCTAAAAGAGACTTTAGAGATCAATATGATGCACCTATATTAAAAGAAAATATTTTGAAACTGGAAGATTTAAAAATTGGAATGAAATTACAAGGAACGGTTAGAAATGTTGTTGACTTTGGAGCATTTATTGATATAGGTATTAAAAATGATGGGCTTGTTCATATCTCTAAAATAACTAAAAAATATATAAAACACCCTAACGAAGTATTAAAAGTTGGAGATATAGTTGATTGCTATGTATTAGATATTTTAAAAGATAAGAATAAAGTCTCACTTACTTTAATTGACCCTAATGACTAGACAAAAGTTAGTAAATATAGTATAATTTATATTACTCAAAAGAACTTTTATTTGGAGGGAATTTTATGAATGATAAAAATAAAGGTGAAACTTTAGTTTTTGCTTTGGGTGGACTTGGTGAAGTTGGAAAAAACATGTATGTTATTGAACATGATGATGAAATAATTGTAATTGATTGTGGTGTAATGTTCCCAGAAGAAAACTTACTTGGAATTGATTACGTACTTGCTGATTATAATTATTTAAAACAACATCAAGACAAAGTAAAAGCTCTATTTATAACACATGGCCATGAGGATCATATAGGTGCTCTTCCTTTTGTTTTACCTAATGTTGAGTTTCCAAAAATATATGCATCAAAAGTTGCTTATAAATTAATAACAAATAAATTAAATGAAAAACTAATACCAACAACTAACTTAGAAGAATACAATGAAGATACTATTGTTAATTTTAAACATTTTAAAGTAGAATTTTTTAGAACCACTCACTCTATTCCAGATTCTTATGGAATAAGCATTACTACTCCTAATGGAGTTATAGTTTCAACCGGAGACTTTAAATTTGATTTAACGCCAATCGGCCCAATGGCAAATTTACAAAAAATGGCTAAAATTGGTAGTAATGGGGTTAAACTTCTAATGAGTGATTCAACAAATGCCTTAGTAAAAGGATTTTCTAATAGTGAATCTATTGTCGATGAAACTCTAGGTGAAATTGTTGCTAGAAGTAAACACAGATTAATAATTGCTACGTTTGCTTCAAATATTTACAGATTAACTCATATTATTGAAACTTGTAAAAAGAATAACAGAAAAGTTGTAACATTTGGAAGAAGCATGAATAATAGTATTGATATAGCCTTAGAATGTGGATATATTAAAGACAAAGATATAATTATAACACCAGAAGAAGCTAAAGCATTAAAACCAAGTGAAATATGCTTATTATGTACAGGCTCTCAAGGAGAGCCATTAGCCGCTTTATCTAGAATAGCAAACGGAACTGATAAAAACATAACATTAATGCCAGAAGATACAGTAATATTCTCTTCTTCTCCTATTCCTGGTAATGCTCTTAGTATTAATAGAATTATTAATAAACTATATTTAAAGGGAGCTAAAGTTTATACTAATACAGATGAAGCAGATCTTCACACAAGTGGACACGCTAAAAGCGAAGAATTAAAACTATTGCTTAGAATTATTAAACCAGAATACTTTATGCCAATGCATGGAGAATATAGAATGCTAAGAGCTCATGCTAAACTGGCTGAAGATTGTGATATAAAAAAAGAAAATACATTTATACTTAAAAATGGTGAAATGCTTTCCTTACATGATGACATCGTAGAGAAAAAGGGTTCTATTCCAATTAATGATATATATGTAGATGGTAAAAGAATCGGAGATGTTGGTACTAACATAATAAGAGATAGAAAAATAATGTCTACTGATGGAATTCTTTCTGTTATATTAAATATTGATTCTAAAAATAAAAAAATGTTATTAGAACCAAATATAACAACGAGAGGATTTGTAATTGTAAATGACAGTCAAGAATTACTTAAAAATATACAAACAAAAATATCGTCAATTGTATTAAATGAACTCGAAAAAGACAACTTTAATCCAATTGATTTAAAGAATAAAATAATACTTGAAATAAATTCTTACATAATTGATTCAACTGGAAGAAGACCGATTATTATACCAATTATTTTAGACATTCAAAAAGATAACGACTAGTTATCTTTTTTCTTTTGAATATTATATATTATTTTCAATACAAATTTTCTACTAAATATTCTATTAGCAAATACACCCATTCTCACTCTTAAAGATGGTATTATTACTAATTTATTTTTCATCATTTGAGAAATTGAATAATCTACTACATATTCAGGTGTTAGACTTTTTAAACTAAATCTAACATTAGCTCTATCATTAAATCCAGTATTTACTGGCCCAGGACATAATACACTTACTTTTACATGAGATTTATTTCTTCTTAATTCTTCATATATTGCCATAGTTAAATTATAAACATAAGATTTTGAAGCATAATAAGCGGACATTAAAGGTCCTGGTTCAAACGCTGCAGAAGAAGCCACATTAAGTATTCTTCCACTATCTCTTTTTACCATATCTTGTAAGAATAATTTTGTTAAAATATGATATGCTTTTATATTTAAATCAATTAGATTTAATTCTTCTTTTAAATCAGTTTCAGTAAATTTACCAAATAAACCAAATCCTGCATTATTAATTAAAAGATCCACTCTACCTTTTGTTTTATCATATAAATCATATACATTCTTTTCGTTAGATAAATCCATTGATACTATCTCAATATCACCTTTTAATGATCTTTTTATTTCATTTAACTTATCCTCATTTCTTGAAACAAGTATTAAATCATATCCTAAATTATTTAATTTCTTAGCAAATTCTAACCCTATTCCATTAGAAGCACCCGTTATTAATGCTCTCATAAAAACACCTCTTTTATATAACAATTATAAAATAAAAAATAGGATTTTTATAGTCCTATTTTCTTATTAATTTTTTATTATTTTTGTTCGCTTCTTTAGCTGCTTTAAAATAAGTTGTTGTGTATTCTTTGTCAGCAGTATTTTTTGCTGCTATATCATTTACATAACCACCAAAGAAACATAAACCAATTTCTTCGTTAGTCATTAATAACTCTTCCAAATTGAATTCAGTCCCACTTAGTAATTCCTTACAAGTGTTTTCTCCGGTTTTTATAAATGAAAATGTTAATCCTTGAACATATGAATTAAAAACATATTTATTTATAAACTCTTCACTTTTAAATGTCGGTTTTAATTCCCACACACCAACATTGAATACACTATTATTTTTTAACTCTTCAAACTTTTTCATAACTTTTCCCCCTTAAACATGGAACATATTATACCACAAAGTAATTTAAAAATCAAATAAAGAAATTGCTATTTAGCAATTTCTTCTGCTCTTGTTTCTCTAATAACAACTACTTTAATTGTTCCGGGATATTGCATTTCTGCTTCAACTTTATCTTTAATATCCCTAGCAATCTTATAACTTTTGGCATCATCAATTTCTTCTGGTTTAACAATTACTCTTAATTCTCTACCAGCTTGCATTGCAAATGTTTTATCAACACCTTCAATTTCATTTCCAATTGCTTCAAGTTGCTCTAATCTCTTAACATAGTTTTCTAAACTATCATTTCTAGCACCTGGACGTGAAGCTGATAAAGCATCAGCTATTTGAACTAATACTGATATAACTGAAGTTGGTTTCTTATCGCCGTGATGTGATTCAATTGCATTTATAACAACTGGATCTTCATTAGCTTTTTTAGCAACATCAGCGCCTATTTCAACGTGGCTTCCTTCAATTTCAAAGTCAATAGCTTCATGAAGTAAACCGGCTCTTTTAGCAAGTGCAACGTTTTCTCCTAATTCTGAAGCAAGTAATCCCGCTAAATGAGCAACTTCTTTAGAGTGACTTAAAGCATTTTGACCATAACTTGTTCTAAAATTCAATTTACCTATTAATTCAACAAGATATGGATCTACTTTTGTTAAATTAAGTTCAAATAAAGCTTCCTCACCTTTTTCTTTAATTTTGTTTTTAAAGTCTTCACAAATTTTATCATAAAGTTCTTCAATTCTAGCTGGGTGTATTCTTCCATCTTTAATCAAAGCCTCAAGAGTAGACTTAGCTATTTCTCTTCTAAGAGGGTCAAAACTTGATAGAACAATAACTTCAGGAGTGTCATCAATTATTAAATCAACACCTGTTATAGCTTCGATAGTTCTTATGTTACGACCTTCTCTACCTATAATTCTTCCCTTCATTTCATCATTAGGAAGTGTTACAGTAGATACAGTTTGTTCACTTGTAACATCATTTGAATATCTTTGCATACAATCAACTAAATATTCCTTTGATTTTCTATCAGCCTCTAATTTAGCCTCATCTTCTCTTTGTTTTAAATATTCGGCTATTTCTTTAGACATTTCATTTTCTACTTTTTCCATTACTAAAGTTCTAGCCTTTTCTTTTGAAAAACCAGATATTTTTTCTAATAATTCTATCTGTTCTTTCAATAAATTCTCCATTTTTGCATCTTTTTCTTGCAATTCTTTTTGTTTTGCCAATAAATTTTTGTCTTTTTGATCTAATGATCTTTCGCGTTCATTAATAAGTTCATCTCTTTTATCAAGACTTCTTTCACGATTATCAATTCTATCGTTTAATTCGTTTAGTTCTTTTTTCTTTTCTTTAATCTCTTGTTCAGTTTGTTGTTTTAACTTATATGATTCTTCTTTTAATTCAAGAACATTATCTCTTTTAATTCTTTCTGCTTCTTTTCTAGCGTTTTCTATTAATTTATTGGCTTCATTTCTAGTAGCCGCATCTTTTAATTTATTAATTAAAAAAGTTATAGTGACTCCTAATATAATTCCAATTAAGCCAAGCAAAATGGAGAAAGCAACATTATCCATATTCATTCCTCCATTAATTTTATATTTAGAAAGTGTGAACTACTTCCTAAATATTATTTTAAAGTTTTTTAGTAGTATTGTCAAATGATATTTAAGTAAAAAAATAATTATAGTTTAAACTATAATTATTTTAAATTTATCCTTCTTTTGAATTAGGAAGTTTTTTTGTATCAGTATCTTCTTTGTTAAAGTAGTGTTCTCTTACTTTATCATATATTTCTTTGCATAATTCAGGATTATTTTTAAGCACAAGTTTTACGTTTTCTTTACCTTGTCCAATTCTCTCACCTTTATAAGAAAACCAAGCACCACTCTTATTGATAATATCTACATTTGAAGCTAAATCAACAAGTTCGCCTTCTCTTGATACACCTTCACCATACATAATTTCCACTTCAGCTGTTCTAAATGGTGGAGCCACTTTATTCTTAACAACTTTAATAACTGTTCTGTTACCAAGAATTTCATTTCCAACTTTAATTTGCTCAGCGCGTCTAACATCAAGTCTAACACTAGAATAGAATTTCAGTGCTCTTCCGCCTGGAGTTGTTTCGGGATTTCCAAACATCACCCCTACTTTTTCCCTTAATTGATTAATAAATATACAAATAGTATTTGTTTTATTAATAGTGCCACTCAATTTTCTTAATGCCTGAGACATTAATCTGGCTTGGAGACCAACATGAGAATCCCCCATCTCGCCTTCAATTTCAGCTTGAGGTACAAGTGCTGCAACACTATCAATAACTATTATTGAAATTGCTTCACTTCTAACTAAAGCCTCACAAATTTCTAATGCTTGTTCACCTGTATCTGGTTGAGATAATAATAAATTATCAATATCAACTCCTAAATTTTTAGCGTATATTGGATCTAATGCATGTTCAGCATCAATAAATGCGGCCCTACCTCCAAGTTTTTGTACTTCTGCAATTGCATGCAAAGCAATAGTTGTTTTACCACTAGATTCAGGTCCAAATATTTCTATAATTCTTCCTTTTGGATAACCCCCAACTCCTAATGCAACATCGAGTGCAATACTTCCACTCGATACCACATCTATATTTTTTACTCCACCTTCTCCTAGTTTCATTATTGCGCCTTTACCGAATTGTTTTTCTATATCTAAAAGCACTTGTTCAAGTGTGTTATCTTTCTCTTTTCCTTTCTTTTCCATATGTTTTCCTCCTTTACAATAATATTTTAACTCACCTATTTTTCAAAGTCAACAACTTTTTTCAAACAATTGTTTGTTAAAATTAAGTTTTACATATTTTACTATACTCCAAAATAAAAAAATCCCTATAAGAGATTTTTAAGTTTTTATTGTAAATCTTTTGAAAATAAATATTTTTTATTATTTAAATAATACTGAACACCGCTCACCACAGATAAAACAGTTGCTATTAATATTAAGAATTCAGCAAATCTTAAATTAACAAGTTCAAACGGTAAATTACCAAAAAATAGCAATGTTATTCCTATAAGCATACATATTGTTTTAATTTTACCAGTCCAGCTAGCGCCTACTGCACCATTCTTTTGACCAGCTATCATTTTGATTGAATCAACTGCAATATCCCTAATTACAATTACTACAGGTACAATAACACTAATTTGACTTTCTACAGCCAATATAATTAATACTCCGTTTACTAACATTTTATCAGCTATAGCATCTAACACTTTACCAAAGTCAGTAACTTGATTATTCTTTCTTGCTAAATATCCATCTAAAAAGTCAGTTGAAGCTGCTATTACAAAAATTATCCCACATATTACATATTTTAAATCCAAAATAACCTTTCCATTAGCAACCACAAATGTAGGAAAATTAAATCCAAATTTGTAAAATGGAAAAATAAGTAATATAAGCAAAATTATTGATAAAAATACTCTACTAAGTGTTATTCTATTTGGTAAATTCATAAATAGTTTCTCCTTTCAAAAAATTAAATCCCACAAAATTTTCATTATCTACTTTATTTTTAACTAAAAGTGCTATTAAAGTTATTAAAACAATCACAAATATAGCTATTATTATATATATTATTTTCTTTGAACTATTCTTATTATTATCATTAATTTTTGTGTAAGGTGAATATACTTTTTTAGAAGCTTCTTTCTCTTCTTCTTTTTTTATTTCACTTACCTTCTTCTCAATTTCTTCAATTGGGATTCTAGAAGTATAATTAAACATAAATTCATTGTATTCAGACATAACTACATCTTCATTTATATTTAAATACTTCGCATATTTTTTAATTAACTCTTTTAGAAAAAAAACATCTTTAAAAGCATTGGCATTTCCATCTTCTAGATTATCAAGTTGAGCAAGAGTTATTTCCATATCATTAGCTGCTTCTTCTTTACTTATGCCAAATTCTTCTCTTTTTTCCCTAAAATTTTCTCCTATATCTTTCATTATTCTCCTTTTATATAATAATTTTAATAAGCCATATTTTGTACCATAAAGGTGACAAACATTTATCTAAGGTTTCCCTTCCTTTACTCAGTTTGATTCCCTTGTAAAAGTTCCCCTACCAAATTTGGGTTTCTCGCTCGTGGGGTTTACGTCGTTCCACTTCCTTATCCCTAAGGACATCGTCACTATAGCACTTTTATATCTACTTTAATCAGTTCTTGACTATTTCGAAGCCGTAAAGCAAAGCTTTCCTAGAGTTATTTTTTCCTCTAGCACGAACACTACTGCCATTGCAGGACAGTGCGAGTATGGACTTTCCTCTACATAGAATTCTATGCAGCGTTTGTCTAAAAATTATTATTCGTTTTCACCATATACTATTTTTTCAAGATCACTTATACGTTTAATTATATCTAGGTTAGTAACACTCTTACCAGTATTTGAAGTTGCTATATCAAGTTTAGACTTCAAATCACGTACTTCACCTTGTAAACTTTGATTTTCACTTTCAAGATTTTTAATTTCAACTGCTAATTTCTTAATAATATTTTGAAATTCAGTATAATCCTTTATTACCAAATCCAAAAACTTATCAACTTCTTGAGGCCTATACCCTCTAACATCAAAATTAAATTCCTTTTCAAGTATATCTTTTGTAGTTAAAAATATTTTATCATCTAACATTTTAACACCCTCAATCCTTTAATCATTTACGCATATAATTTTACAAAAAAAGACACAAAATGTCAATTGTGCCTTATTACTTCTCTATTAAAAACTTAAGCATTTCTTCTTTTTCTTTTTTACCAGCAATAATGTTATGAATTAAATTTATTATAGGCATTTTAACTTTTTTCTTCCTAACCAATTTATGAATTGATTTTAAAGTATACATTCCTTCCACTGTAGTATTTTCTAAATATTTATTTATTTCTTCTTGGGAAGCACCTTGACCTATTAAATATCCAAAACTATAATTTCTTGATTTAATAGAAGTACAAGTCATAAGAATATCTCCAAAGCCTGCAAAAGAAAGAATACTTTTCTTTTTACCACCAAGATACTTGATTAATTCTTTTATATCATTCATACTTTCAGTTAAGAATAATGCCCTTGTTGAATCAGTAACATTCATTCCACTTAACATTCCAGAAGCTATTGCCATTACATTTTTAATACTACCACATATTTCAATTCCCCTAACATCTTTAGTTGTTCTAAATTTTGTTGTCTTATTTTCAAAACAAGACCTAACAACATAATCAACTTCTTTATATTTAGTTGCCAAAGAAAAACCTATGCTAGAATTTTTTATTATATCTTCCGCGAAAGTAGGCCCTGATATTACACCAAATTTATTCTTTAAATATAATGTAAATATTTCATCTAGAAATAAGCACTTATTCTGTTCAATACCTTTAGTTGCAATTAAAACAATTGAGTTTTTATTAATATATTTTTTTAAATTCTTAATAGTTTCTTCAAATGCAAAAGCAGGTACAGCTACAACAACTAAACCCGAATCTTTTACACATTCTTCCATATTACTAGTAATATTAATTTCACCATTTAATTCATAATCTTTTAATTTTAAACTTTTCTTAGTCTTTATTAAATTCTTACATTCTTCTTCACTATATGTCCAAGAACAAACGTTTATTTTATTGTTTACTAATATATGTCTTAAAGCAAGACCATAAGCTCCACTTCCAAGTATACTTACTTTCATAATACCCTCCTTTTGTGTACATATTAATTATAACAAATATTTACATAAAATAAAAAGGCAAGTTAATAACTTGTCTTAATTTTCAATATAGTACAAGTGGCATCATATATACTATAATTATTTGTCACCATAATCATCTATTTTCAATTTTAATGATTGAATACTAACAAAATTAATGTCATTTAATAAATCTATATATCCATATCTACAATTAGATGTCCCATCGCTTAATATTTCACCATTTAATTCTACATAATATAATTTATTATTAACTATTATTGGTTCAGTAGGAAATGAATCATTCCCTATGAAATATCTTGAAGTTGCTTCTGCAGATAATACTTCGTTGTTTTTGTTATAAACTTTTAAAGTTGCAATACCATCATGTTCAGTTATAGTTATATAATAGTTCCCTACTTTATAAAGTTTTAATCCTTCTCCAGTTCTATCATTATGACCAACTGTATTTATAGATGTTTCATTATTAATTGTTACTTTTACCAAATTACATTTTGATTCATAACTTTCACAATCATACTTATATATATTACCATCTTTAGTATAAGCTAAATTCTTGAAATTTTCATTTATTTTTTCTTCTGGTAATAATTCCAGCAAATCATCTAATAAAGCACTTTCTCCACCTTCTTGTGGAAAATCAATTTTTTCTCCCACAGTACCTGTTGGTATATCTGACGGTTCCTCTACTGGAGTATCTGTTGATGGAATTACTGGTTCATCTACCGAATTATTAGGCTTCTCTTCTCCTTTAAAAAATTTACTCCGTACCATACTAGGAACCCTACTACCGTACCATACTAGGAACCCTACTAAGCATGTACCAATTATTGTAAGTATTACTATCAATATTAGTGACATTCCTTTTTTCTTTTCTTCCATATTTTTTATTCACTACCTTTCATATGTTTTATTATACTATATATATAACAATTGCATTATTTATAATTTACATTTTACATTTACGGTGTAAATTATTAGAATTTATATATTTTTAATATTCGATAAATAAAAATTAAAAATTGCATATAATGGAAATAAAAATTATATGTATTTATTGTATTATTAAAACTTTTGAAAGTATCGATTTGCATGGCCATTTTTAATGTGTTATTATCACTTAGACATGCTTAAAAAGTGTTAGTGCATTCCTTTAAACTTAGTTTAAAGGAGGTGAAAAATATGAGTAAAAGAGAGTTTTCTTATTTTATAATTATTATAGCCTTAATTATCTTGATATTTACAATATTAAAATAAAATACAATGCCCTAACACCTAAGTGTTAGGGCCCCATTTTTATGGAATGCTTCTAATATCTTTAGAGCATGTCCTTTTTTATTATATGAAGTTTCCTTCAGTAAATACATTTTATCAAATTTAAAATAAAAAGACAAGTTACCATGTCTTTTTATTTTTGATATTCACCAGTATAATATGCAGCGAATTCTTTAACAAAAGTCACTTGTATCACATCTTTACTTAAATCTATTGTATAATGTACTAAAATTCCATAATTACCAGCACTCGTATCTGTTTGATGCACATAATGAAGTGTTTCATTAACAATAACTGGGTTAACGTTTAAAATTTTGGAGTTATTAAGCCAATCGTTTTCATTTAACCAATAACCGGACTTTACCCAAGAAACATTATAAACTTCATTGGAATTATTATATATTTTTATATTGTTATCATCTCTCATACTATACTCATATGCATTATAAACCACATAATATTTACTAGTTTTGAAGAAATAATATGACTTAACAAGCAAATCAAACGGATCATACATTAAATCATCCTTATCCTTTGCATTACTGAACGAACCTTGTTCCTCTTTTCCAATGATTACATCAAATTCATTATTAATATTAACTTTTATACTTCCACATGATTGTATTTTATCAAAATATTTTTCACAACTTATTACTAATTTATTTCCGTTTTTAGTAAATTCTAAATTCTTAAAATCTGTTTTAAACACCTCTTTGCTTAAATACTCTGATAAATTTCCTAATGCAACACTATCATCTGATTTCTGTGGAAAATCTATTTCTTCTCCAACTGGACTCACTACATTAGGTGGATTATCATCTACTGAATTATTAGGTGTTTCTTCATCTTTAAAATAATTTATTCCATAATATACCAAAAATCCCACTAGACATGTACCAATTACTGTTAATATTACTATTAATAT
This sequence comes from uncultured Bacilli bacterium, assembly GCA_905235065.1. GTDB lineage: Bacteria > Bacillota_I > Bacilli_A > RF39 > UBA660 > CAJOJR01. The sequence continues at coordinate 14,086 of CAJOJR010000015.1, read as the reverse complement.
TGGTGGCATACTCTTTTTACTTTCCATTCTTTTACTTCCTTTCTGTTATGAGTATACAACATTTATTATTATTATGTTGACTATATTTATTATGTTGACTATATTTTACATTTACAGTGTAAATATTATAATTTTGTATATATTTAAGTTTTATAAAAATATATTTAAATTATGTATTAAGTAATAATTAATTTATATGATGTTTTATACTCTATAAAACTTAAAAATAGCGATTTGCATCACTATTTTTAATATGTTATTATGTCACAGACACACCTTAATAGATGTTAGTTGTGTGCTTCCTTATTCTATAAAAGTAAGGGAGGTGATAATTATGAGTCAACATGATAAATCTTATTTTTTCATAATCATCTTATTACTTATATTATTATTTATAGTATTAATATAGTAAGAAAAGCACACTAGCATCGAAACGATGTTAGTGTGCAACCAAATTCCGGAAGCACACCTACTCTTTGAGGTGTGTCCTTTTTTATTTTATGAAGTTTCCTTCAATAAATACATTTTATCAAATTCAAAATAAAAAGACAAGTTTGCCTTGTCTTATTTATCTAATATAAATGTTTCTTCTAGTGCTTCTGCAGCATCTTCACTAATTAGTTCTTTTGAAAGTTCTAATTCAATATCAGAATACTCTCTAGCACCTATCAATTTACCTAGGATAACATTTTCTTTTAATCCTCTTAAGTGATCAACTTTTCCTCTTATAGATGCATCTGTTAAGATTCTTGTAGTTTCTTGGAATGATGCAGCTGATAAGAATGAATCAGTTTCTAGAGATGCCTTAGTAATACCAAGTAATACTGGTTTACCAGTAGCAGGTACTCCACCACTTATGATAATTGGTTTATTAACCTCACCAAATTCCTTAATTGATACAGCAGTTCCTTCAATGAATGTAGTATCTCCTGGATCAACAATTTTCATCTTAGGTATCATTCTCTTAACAACAACTTCTACGTGTTTATCAGACATATCAACACCTTGAGATTTATAAACTTTTTGGATTTCTTTTAAGATATACTCTTGAACAGTAATTGGATCTGTTACAGCAAGTAATTCTTTTGGAGCAATTGCGCCTTCTGTTAAAGGTTGTCCTGCTTCTACTTCTTGTTTTAATTCAACAGCAAGTTTTGAGTTATACATTGTTACATGTTCTCTAACTTCAACATCATTAGTAACATAAATTTTATATTTTCCTTTATCTCCTTCTGATATTTTAGTTACTTTACCACTGATTTCAGCAATTGTAGCCTTAACTTTTGGACTTCTTGCTTCAAATAATTCTTCAACTCTTGGAAGACCTTGAGTTATATCTCCTGCACCAGCAACACCACCAGTATGGAATGTTCTCATGGTTAACTGTGTACCAGGTTCACCAATTGATTGAGCAGCCATAATACCAATAGCTTCACCAACTTCAACAGTTGATCCAGTTGCAAGGTTTCTACCATAACATTTACAACATACACCATTTTCTGTTTTACATGTAAGTATACTTCTAATTTCAACTGATTTAATACCAGCTTTTTCAATTTTATCAACTATAGCTTCAGTTATTAATTCACCTTTTTCAAGGATAACTTCTTTAGTTTCAGGATTAATAATTTTTTGATTAGAATATCTACCTAAAATTCTTTCTCCTAAACTTTCAAGAACAGCACCACTCTTTTCATCAACAAATGCAGATACTTCTACACCTTGAATAGTTCCACAATCTTGTTCTCTTACGATTACATCTTGTACAACATCAACTAGTCTACGAGTTAAGTAACCAGCATCAGCAGTACGAAGAGCTGTATCAGCTGTACCTTTTCTTGATCCATGCGTACTTAAGAAGAATTCTTGTACATCTAGACCATCTTTAAATGAAGCTAAGATTGGGATTTCCACAGAAGAGTTATCTGTCTTTGACATGATACCACGCATACCAGATAATTGAACTAATTGTGCTTTACTTCCTCTTGCTCCTGAGTTAAAGATTAAGTTAAGTGGATTTTCTAAATCTTTAGAAGCTTTTTCAACTAAATCTGCTTGAACTTTATCTTTAGCATCAAACCATAATTTAACAACTTTGTCATGTCTTTCTTGATCTGTTATTAAACCACGTTTAAATTGTTTATTAATTTGTTCAATTGTTTTATTTGTTTCATCAATTACTGTTTGTTTTACATCACTATCAGTTATATCTGATAAAGAGAATGTTATACCAGCAAGTGTTGAATGTTTGAAACCTAAATTCTTAAGTTTATCAAGCATTACTGAAGTTTCAGTAGTTTTATATCTTTTGAATATTTGAGCAATTATTTTTCCCAAATCTCCTTTTTTGAACGCATCAGTTAAAGGCATATTCTTAATTAACCGCTTCAACTAAATTTGTTCCTTTTTCTAAGAAAAATTTATCTGGAGTTAAATGCTCAATATTCTCTTTACTTGGTTCATTTAAGTAAGGATATGTATCTGGTAATATTTCATTGAATATAATTTTACCAGGAGTAGTAACTAAATACTTTTCTCTTTGATCATCAGTAAATACTTTGTGTCTAAATGTTTTAGCAAGTAGACATACTCTTGTATGAAGTGTTATGTCTTTTCTTTCATAAGCCATTAATACTTCATCTGGACTCTTATAAGCATGTCCTTCTAGAGGTAATCCAGCTTCTTCCATTGTTAGATAGTAATTACCAAGTACCATATCTTGTGATGGAGTAACAATTGGTTTTCCATCTTTTGGACTTAGGATATTATTAGCACCTAACATAAGGATTCTTGCTTCTGCTTGTGCTTCTTCTGAAAGTGGTACGTGAATAGCCATTTGATCACCATCGAAGTCTGCGTTAAATGCAGTACATACTAGAGGGTGAAGTCTTAAGGCTTTACCACCAACTAGTTTAGGTTCAAACGCTTGAATACCTAATCTATGTAGAGTTGGTGCACGGTTTAGCATTACAGGATGTTCTTTAATAACATCTTCAACTATATCCCAAATTCTTTCATCTTGTGCATCTATTAATTTTTTAGCACCTTTTATATTATGAGCTAAGTCTCTTTCAACTATTTCATGAATTACATGTGGTTTAAATAACTCTAAAGCCATTTCTTTTGGAACACCACATTCATGCATTTTTAGATTTGGACCAACTACGATAACACTACGACCAGAATAGTCAACACGTTTACCTAATAAGTTTTGTCTAAATCTACCTTGTTTACCTTTTAACATTGAAGATAAACTCTTTAACGCTCTATTTCCTACACCTTGTACACTTCTTCCACGTCTACCATTATCAATTAAAGCATCTACTGCTTCTTGAAGCATACGTTTTTCATTTTGTACGATAATTGTAGGAGCACCTAATTCTAATAGTTTCTTTAAACGATTATTTCTATTAATAATTCTTCTATATAAATCATTTAAATCACTAGTAGCAAATCTTCCTCCTGGAAGTTGAATCATAGGTCTAATATCTGGTGGTATTACTGGAAGAACATCTAATATCATCCATTCAGGTCTATTACCACTTTCTTTAAATGCATTTAAGCAATCTAATCTCTTAACAAGACTAATTTTCTTTTGACCTTGAGCTTTTTCAAGTTCCTTCTTAATTTGTTTAATTTCTTTATCCAAATCAACTTCTGATAATAATGTTTTAATAGCTTCAGCTCCCATACCAACTTTAAAGCCATTACCATATTTTTCATAGTTTGCTCTATATTCTTTATCAGATAATATTTGTTTTTTCTCTAAAGTTGTAATTCCTGGATCTAGTACTACATAACTTACAAAGTAAATTACTTCTTCCAAGTCTCTTGGAGACATACCAAGAACTAGACCAATTTTAGGAGGTACACCTTTTGTATACCAAATATGTGCAACTGGAGAAGCAAGCTCGATATGGCCCATACGTTCTCTACGAACTTTAGAACGAGTTACTTCTACTCCACATCTATCACATATTACATTTTTATATCTAAGTCTTCTATATTTCTTACATGAACATTCATAATCTTTAGTTGGACCAAATATTTTTTCACAAAATAGTCCATCTCTTTCAGGTTTAAGTGTTCTATAATTTATAGTTTCTGGTTTTTTAACTTCTCCATAAGACCAAGATCTAATTTTCTCTGGGGATGCAATTCCTATACGAATTCCTGCAAAATCATTTACTTCCATTATTCTTCACTCCCCTCTACAAAACTATCTTCAATTCCTGAATTTGCGAATGCTTCAAAATCTTTTTCGATTTCCTCTTCATCTTCATCCTCAAACCCGTCATTTTCATCATATTCTTCTTCTATTTGTTCATCTCCTGGTTCAACAACCGGTTCTGACTCTTTATTAATATCAATTTCATCAATTGTAACAGGAGTATCTAATTTATCTTCTTCATCTTCAAGATCTTTAATTTCTTTGGTTTCTCCAGATTTAGTTATTACTGAAATATCAAGTCCTAATGCTTGGAATTCTTTAATTAATACTCTGAATGATTCTGGAACGCCAGCTTGATCAACAGGTTGTCCTTTAACTAATTCTTCATATACTTTAACTCTTCCTAATACATCATCTGATTTGATTGTTAATATTTCTTGAAGTACGTGTGCGGCACCATATGCATATAATGCCCAAACTTCCATTTCACCAAATCTTTGTCCACCAAATTGAGCTTTACCACCAAGTGGTTGTTGTGTAACTAATGAATAAGGTCCAGTAGCACGAGCATGCAATTTATCATCAACCATGTGAACAAGTCTTATCATATACATGACACCAACAGCCACTCTCTTATCAAATTTTTCACCAGTTCTTCCATCATATAAATCAGTTTTATAATCAGCATCTAATCCAGCTTCTTTAGTAATATCTTCTATATCTTTAATAGAAGCACTATCAAATACTGGAGTACAAATCTTACATCCTAATTTTCTACCAGCATTACCCATATGTAATTCTAGTATTTGTCCTAAGTTCATACGAGATGGAACACCTAATGGATTAAGCATGATATCAACTGGAGTACCATCTGGCAAGTATGGCATATCTTCTTCAGGTAATACAAGAGAGTTACCATGACGACCAGCCATCTTATCACCGACTTGCATCTTTCTCTTCTTAATAAGATATACTCTAACGATTTTAGAAACACCAGCTGGAAGTTCATCAGAATTTTCTTTAGTGAAAATTTGAACATCATGAACTATTCCATCAGATCCGTGTGGAACTCTTAATGAAGTATCTCTAACTTCACGAGTTTTTTCACCGAATATAGCATGTAATAATTTTTCTTCACTAGATAATTCTTGTACACCTTTAGGTGTTACTTTACCTACTAGGATATCATTTTCTTTTACTTCAGTACCTATTCTAATGATACCGTCTTCCCCTAAGTTTTTACGTGCCTCTTCACTAACATTTGGAATATCTCTTGTAAATTCTTCAGGTCCAAGTTTAGTATCTCTACACTCTATTTCTTTCATTTCAATGTGTACCATTGTAAGTACATCATCTTTAACTATTCTTTCATTAAGTATTACAGCATCTTCATAGTTATAACCATTAAATGTCATGAATGCAACTAAAAGGTTACGTCCTAATGCTAACTCTCCATTTTCAGTTGAAGGTCCATCAGCAAGAACCATATCTTTACGTACTGCATCCCCTTTTCTAACAATCGGATGTTGATTATAACAAGTTTCAGCATTACTTCTTTGATAAGATATCATTTCATATGTATGTTTCTTATTATCGGTACCTTTTACAACTATTTTTTTAGCATCAACATAATCAACTACACCATCTTCTTCTGCCACTACTACAGCACCAGAATCATGAGCAGCCATATATTCAACACCTGTTCCAACAATTGGAGCTTCAGGTTTTAATAGAGGTACTGCTTGACGTTGCATGTTAGCTCCCATTAGTGTTCTATTAGCATCATCATGTTCCATAAATGGAATCATTGATGTTGTAATAGATACAATTTGGTTAGGAGATACATCTATATAGTTTACTTTTTCAGTTGGTATAATTAAGTTCTCTCCGCCTAATCTAGCAGGTACTTGCTCATCAAGAATTTTACCTTTTGCATCACAATTAATTGTAGCTTGTGAAATATAGTAATCTTCTTCTTCATCAGCAGTCATATATACTATATCTTTTTGCACAACACCATTAACTACTTTTCTATAAGGTGTCATTATAAATCCATATTCATTTACTTTAGCATAACTTGCAAGTGATGTAATAAGTCCAATGTTTTGTCCTTCTGGAGTTTCAATTGGACAAATTCTTCCATAATGAGATGGGTTAACGTCACGAACTTCCATACCAGCTCTATCTCTAGATAATCCTCCTGGTCCTAAAGCACTAAGACGTCTTTTATCATTTAATTCTGCTACTGGATTTATTTGATCCATGAATTTTGATAATTGCGAACTACCAAAGAATTCTTTTAAAGCAGCAGTAACTGGACGAATGTTAATTAAACTTTTAGGAGTAACAGCATCTATTTCTTGAGTAGACATTCTTTCTCTTATTACTCTTTCCATTCTTTCAATACCAACTTTAAATTGGTTACCAATAAGTTCGCCGCTTTGTCTAACTCTTCTGTTACCCAAATGGTCTATTTCATCTAAATGTCCCACACCATATTGTAAATTTAAATAGTAAGATGTAGCCGCATATACATCTGATATAGTTAGTCTTCTTTCATTAATAGTTTGATCGTTACCTATAACTTTTAATATTATTACTTCCATCATTAGCATATACTAAAACTTCTTGAACTTTATTATATTGATCTAGTTCATCATTAATTTTAACTTCATGAACACCATAACCATTTTCAAATAGTGGTCTAATAGATTCAAGAATTTCTTTAGTAATAACTGTTCCTTTTTTAACAACTACTTCTTTACCATCTTTAATATCTTGAGCAATTTTATTATTAAGTAATCTATCTAATACATTTAATTTTCTATTAAATTTATATCTACCTACTTTAGCAAGGTCATATCTAAATTTATCAAAGAATCTAGTTATTAATTGGTTTTTAGAACTATCAAGAGTTGCTGGTTCACCAGGTCTTAATTTTTCATAAATTTCTATTAATGCTTCATCTGTATTACTAGTAGAATCTTTTGCTATTGTGTTAGTTATGATTTCATCTTCACCAAATACTTTAATGATATCTTCATCAGAAGATAACCCTAAAGCTCTAAGTAAAGTTGTCATTGTAACTTTTCTTGTTCTATCAATTCTTACATGGAAAATATTTCTAGCATCTAATTCAAATTCTAGCCAAGTTCCTTTATTAGGTATTATTTCACTTTTAATTAAGTTTCTACCATTTTTATCTACTTCATTTTTGAAATAAATACTTGGAGAACGAACTAATTGAGAGTTAATAACTCTTTCTACACCATTAATAATAAATGATCCTGTTGGTGTCATTAAAGGCATATCACCTAGGTATACTTCTTGTTCCTTAACTTCACCAGTTTCGTTTATGAAAAGTCTTGCTTGAACTTTTAATGGAGCAGCATAACTAACTCTTCTTTCCTTGCTTTCCTTAACTGAATATTTAGGCTCATCAAAAGAATAATCACCGAATTCTAGTGATAATGAACCTGAAAAACTTTCAACAGGGAAAACATCATCGAAAACTTCTTTTATTCCTTCCTTTAAGAATCTTTCAAAAGAACTCTTTTGAATTTCTAGCAAATTGCTAAGTTCCAACGTGTTACGAGAAGAACCATAATATCTTCTCTCAGTATGGTCACCAAATTTCTTTATTTTGTATGCCACATTTTCACCCCAATCCCAATAATTTTTTTTAAAAGATACAATAATTTAAAAATCAATATATCGCAATTTATAATTTTATCAAATGTATGTAAACAAGTCAATGATTTTATTTATTTTTTGCGCAAAAAATTATATATCCTTTTTTCTTTTCTTTTATCTCCACATTATAAATGCTTTCTAATTTTTTCATTATGGTAAGCCCACCTTGGTCTTTTCTTATAACATACCATAATTCTCCTTCTTTATTTAAATGCTTTTTTGCGTCTATTAAGATTTCAAAAAGCTTACCATTTCCCACTCTAATTGGCGGATTAGTAATAACTACATCATATTTATCATTTACTTCACTATAAGCATCTGAATAAAATACATTATTATTTGATTTCATCTTTTTAATATTCATTTTAGTAAGATGAACACTTCTCTTATTAATATCGATCATATCTACTTTAGAGTTTGTTATTGATTCAACTACTAAACCAATTACCCCATAACCGCATCCGACATCTAAAACCTTTAAAGATTCACTATGATTATTTAAATATGTTCTTAATAAAAGATCTGTTCCAAAATCCACTTTATCTTTAGAAAACACGCCTAAATCTGTAAAGAGACTAAATTTCTTATCCAAAATACTATAATTTATTTCTTTTATCTTACTTTCTAAAGATTCATTATTAGTAAAATAATGTTCCATAAAATATCCTTCCTTTATAAACGCAAAAAAGCCTTTTTTCAAAGGCTTATTTAAATTAAGCTAATTCTACTTCAGCGCCAACTTCTTCAAGTTTTGCTTTTAATTCGTTAGCTTCATCAGCTGAAACATTTTCTTTAATATTTCCTCCAGCATCAGCTAAATCTTTAGCTTCTTTTAGTCCTAATCCAGTAACTTCTCTAATTACTTTAATAACTTGTAATTTTTGAGCACCAGCATTCTTTAATACAACAGTCTTAGTAGAACTTCCTTCTTCTTCTGCTGCAGCTGCTGGAGCAGCTGCTACTGCTACTGCACTTGGATCAACACCAAATTCTTCTTTCATCATATCAACTAATTCTTTAACTTCAAGAATAGTTTTTTCTTTTAATGCTGCGATAATGTCTTTGTTTTCAATTTTTGCCATTATTCATTTCCTCCTTTTTCTAACTTTTCAGCATATAAGTTAAGCCCAATACTTAAATTTCTTAAGTGTTCAATTAAGCCACCAGCAAACATTGTAAGCAATCCTTCCATTGAAGGTATTTCAGCATATTGTTTAATAACATTTGTATCAACTACTTCTGAATCGATATATCCAGCTCTAATTTCTAGTGCAGGATGTTCTTTAGCAAATTTACTTACAACCTTAATAGGTTCAATTATATCACCTGAGAATAAGTATGCATTAGGTCCTTCCATAAAGTCATTTAATTTAATGTCTTTATCTTTTAAAGCTAAATTCATTAAAGTATTTTTATAAACTTTTATGTCAGATCCTATTTCTCTTAAACTTCTTCTTAGTTCTGTAATCTCAGAAACACTAAGTCCACGATAATCTATTAACAAGAAAGTTTTAGCATTATCTAACTTATTCTTAATTTCTTCAACAACAGCTTTCTTTTGTTCAAGAATTCTTTCGCTTGCCATATATATCCTCCTTTTTTGATTAATAAAGAAAAAGCTTTCCCAAGGGAAAGCTTATAAACGTTATATAAGATTTCACCTCGGTAGGATTTATGTTTGTACCTACTGTCTTTGGGGACTTCTTTTCTTCATCGATTTGTATTATATAATAATAAAATGTATTTTTCAAGTATTTCTTTTAATTTTATTAAAAAAGTAATCATCTTATGATAATTACTTTTTATCTTTCTTCTTTTTATTTACTAATGCTATAATCACTCCACCAGTTACACAAATAATAAACCCTATACCTATACATATATAAAGAGTCTCTTTTGGATTTTTATAACTTTGTGGCTCATCTTCTTCATAATAAATATCTTCTTCGCTAGAAACCTCTTCATTTTGGGATAAATAATAATCTAGATTCTCTTTTTCATAGTCAGCATATAATTCTATATATTGATGCCATGAACTAGAATTCATATCATATGTTGGAGTTACCCAACCTTTTATATTGCCTTTTTCATAATATATACCCAAAAATCCTTTATCTTCGAATTGATATATTGCATTAATAACTGTTCCTTCTGTTATGGTTCCAACAACTTCAGCATCTTCATCAATAGTTTCAAATATATTCATGTCTTGTAAAATTGTATATTTTATTGGTTCATCATTTTTTACTGCTAAATCAAATTCAAGTACAAGCCCCGAAAAATCATCACATATTAAATAGTAAGATCGACTCCATGGATCAACGACATATACTTCACCTTTTATAATTGTATTTACATTAATCTTTTTTATTTCCTCACCAGTCTTTGGATCTTTTACAACAGTAAGCTTATTAGTCATGTATTGTTGATCGTTTATTTTACCATAAGCTATTTTAGCACCTAATGTATCTATAAATCCCTTTACCCCATTATATTCAACATAAACCCAGTGATCAGATTCTTTGGCGACAGAATCAAAAAATCTTATTGAAATTTTAGTACCAGCAGGAATTACTGTTCCAGTACCATCATATGCTTCTGCTGGACCTTTTTTTATTTCTTGGTCAACTAAAACTATTGCAGAATCACTTGGCAATAAATCTTTTAAATTTACACTATAATTCTTTACAACAGGGGTTATATCAGTTAATTTTACAGTTCCATTGTTCTCTTCAATATGCGCATAACCTTCTTCTTCATACCAAACTGTTATTTCTTTACCATAAGGTAACACTTCGCTTGTAACTAAATATTTACGTCTGTCAGAATCATATTTGTATACATGTGCACCTTCTGGATTTTTTATTGAAGCTTTATACGTTTCTATCATAGGTGAACCCATATCCGCCTTCACAAATAATGGAATAGACATTAAAACCCCTATTATTAAATAAAATATTTTTTTCATATCTTTTCTCCTTTTATAAATAATTTATAACCACCCCAATTAAATATGAGGAAGCATTTAGTATTAACGATAGTATATATGGGTTGATTTTTCTCTTTGATAAATACTTTTTATAAATATATCCTTCAACAAATACCGTTAATAATTCTAGTATTAATAAGGCTATATTTCTTTCTAATAAACCATATTTTACATTAAAATATAATGGTACAGTTACAACTATTGGATTAGTCATAATATTAACAAGTAATACATTTATCAAATCTTTTTTTCTGTAACCAAGTATTATAGCAATACCAACTTCAATGATTATTGTTAATATTAAGCATCTAGCCATTATATAAGGTAAATCATTTAGATTCATTTTTCTTTACTTCCTTATATCCAATTATGATAGATAATATTATCAAAACTATTATAACAAATATATAACTATAAAAAACAAATTTGTCATTTGATATGTAAAGCTCATTAAATATACTTTTTATCATAATCTACTCTCCTTTTTAATTATACTTCCTAATATAAATGAACAAACTATTGACATTATTATTATCATAAATATATTTGCAAATTTACTTGTTATAGTCATAAAGAATATTGGTACTGTTCCTAAGAATAAACCTATTGTTGTAAATCCAAAAGCAAGACCAGGTTTATCTTTATATATGCTTGCAAGTAATGCTAGTGTTATTGACATAGTCATAGAAAACATCATTACCCCTATTAAAGAGACAACCATTAAATCATCTCCAAAGCATAAAAATGGTATTGCTAAAAGTGTGCTTATTATACCAACCCGTCTTATACCATAGGCATCTGACAATATTCCCCCTAAACATTTACCTATTCCCATAGTTACAAAGAGTAACACTGTTTGGAGAACTGTCTTATTCCAGCTTGTTGGTATTCCATATCCCATATATCCTCTTACTATAACTACAAATATAGAAAGTATAACAATTAAGTAAGGGGATACTTTTTTATTTGCATAATCAAATTTTGTCTCTTTCTTACTATAATCTCTATATGTATCAGCAAGTAATACAAAAGGCATTATTGTTAAAATTAAAGGTATCATTATTATAGGATTAATGCTTGTAGATGCTAAAAGTTTACCAGTTATAACACCAAAAGATCCACCACCAACAAATATGGCCGAATGAGCAAGTTTCCCCTCACTAACCCTTAAAGTATTTTCAGCTCCACTGACATGTAAAAAAGCATTTCCAATAGCAATTACAATTAGAGGAATTATTACATTAAAACCTAATATGTAAAATACATAAGCAAGCGCCATCAATATAGCACCAATTAATCCTGTATTTAGTTTTGGCTTTAAATCATTAATATAACCAATTAAATTTTGTGGTACAAATGCAAGGCCATCATAAATAAATGGTATTAACCAAATAAAGTTTGAACCACTTGTGACTTTTGATAAAAAATAGAAACAGGCTATCTCAGTTATAAAGTGGGCATAAAAATATAAGTATCCACAAGCAATATTTTTTGATTTTAATACATTTAATATTCTCATACTTATACCTACTGCTTTTTCTTTTTGTTAATAAGTTTAATTGATACAGCCACTACAATAATTATTATAACAGCTACTGCTATTCCTATTATAATTGTGCTATCAGATATTGTGGTAGGCCTTTTTGGAATCCCGGGCCCGCTAATATCTAAAACACTAAATATTTTATTCATAAGTTTCTCCTTATTATCATCTTTATTATATCATTTAAACAAACAAAAAAGAAGCATATACATGCTTCTTAAAATTCATTAACATCAATTTTTAAACCTGGACTCATTGTTGAAGAAATACTTATATTCTTAATAAATGTCCCTTTAACACCATTTGGTTTATTTTTAATGATTTCTTTAACTATTGTAGTTAAGTTTTCTTTTAAAGCTTCTTCACTAAAAGATAATTTTCCAAATAATGCATGAACATTTCCGTAAGAATCATTCTTATATTCAACTTGACCTTTTTTGATGTTTTCAATTGCAGTTTTTACATTAGTTGTGACAGTTCCAAGTTTAGGATTTGGCATTAAACCTTTAGGTCCTAAAATCTTACCTATTTTACCTAATGCAGCCATCATATCAGGAGTAGCTACGATTACATCGAAATCGAACCAATTTTCTTTTTCAATTTTTTCAATCATATCCATATCTCCTACATAATCAGCACCAGCTTCTTTAGCATCTTTAGCAGCCATTTTAGTAACAACTAAGATTTTTTTTGATTTACCAGTACCATTAGGTAATACAACTGAATTTCTAATGCTCATATCTGTTTTCTTAGCATCTATATTTAATTTAAGAGCTACTTCAACAGTTTCATCAAAATTTCTTTTCTTCAAACTTTTTAAAGTTTTTAGCGCTTCATCAACTGAATAAACTTTTGATTTATCAACTAATTTTGAAGCTTCCACATAATTTTTACCATGTTTCTTCATAATACCCTCCTTCTGTGGTTTGGATTATATTTTTTACTCGACTTTATATTTTTATTCTTCAGTTTTTTCTTCTGATTCTTCAGTAGCTTGTGATTGTTCGCTTACTTCAACTTCTGGAGTTTCTTCAGCCATAGATTTAGCATCAGCTTCCATTTGTTCTAAGTCAGCTTCCATTTTAGCATATTCTTCAGCAGCCTTTTGAGCTTCTGCAGCTTGTTCTGCTAATTCAGCATCATTAACACCTTTAATAGCAATACCCATATTTCTTGCAGTACCTTCAACTATATTCATAGCTTCTTCAATTGTGTACGCATTTAAATCAGGTAATTTAATTTCAGCTATTTTTCTTAAATCATCTTTTGTGATAGTAGCCACTACTTGGTTAGCTCCTTTAGCAGAAGCTTTCCCTAAGTTAGCTGCTTTCTTTAAAAGAACTGATGCTGGCGGAGTCTTTAATACAAAATCAAATGTTCTGTCTTCATAAATATTAATTACAACTGGAATTACATTACCCATTTGATCTCTAGTTGCATCATTATATCTAGTACAGAATTCTTGTAAGTTAATTCCTGCAGGACCTAAAACAGTTCCAACTGGTGGAGCTGGTGTAGCTTTACCTGCTTCAATTTGCAATTTAATTACTTTTGTTATATTCTTTGCCACGAAAAACACCTCCCTATTAGTATAATTTTTTTCGCGAGTGGTTCACGATAATCCAATAATCTCCCACTAATCAAATTATATATAAATATAAATTTGCTTATTCATAATATCACATAATTA
>CAJOJR010000014.1 GCA_905235065.1 uncultured Bacilli bacterium | reverse complement strand
ACTTTTTTATTTTCTTTTGTTAAATTATCTTTAACAGTTATATAATTTCCTTTAGCTTCATCTTCACCAATTATTAATACATAATTTGGATTTAAGTCATCAACTAATTTAAATTGAGCTTTCATTGATTTACCTAGATAATCGGTTTCTGTAATAAATCCGCTGTTTCTAAGCATATCTACAATTTCGTATGCATATTTATCTTGTCCCAAATTCATTACATATATGTCAACTTTTTCATCAACTGGTTTTACACCAGCTTCATTTAATAATAATACGAGTCTTTCTACACCAATTGAAAAACCAATTGCAGGTATATCTATGTTACCTAATTCATTAACTAGATTGTCATATCTTCCACCACCACACACAACTGATGCATTACCAAGTTCTGAATCTTTATATACAATCTCAAATACTGTATCCGTATAATAATCTAGTCCTCTAACTAATGAAGTGTTTTCTTCATAAGGAACTTCTAATACATTTAAAGCAGTTTTTAAAGTGTTGAAATATTCTTTACTCTCATCAGATAAATAATCTAATGTTTTAGGAGCATTTTTAAGTATTTCGTTATCTTTATCTACTTTACAATCAAGTATTCTAAGTACATTAGTATTAAATCTATTTTTACAATCTTCACATAAATTATCAAGTTTAGGTTCAAAATACTCTCTTAAAGCGTTTTTATATGCTTCTCTTGAAGAATTATCACCTAGACTATTAATTTGTACTACTAAATTTTTAAGGCCCAAATCAGTAAGCATTTTGTATGCTATGCTTATGACTTCAGCATCAAAGTATGGATTTTTAATTCCAAAAGCTTCCACACCAAATTGAGTAAATTCTCTATATCTTCCACTTTGAGGTCTTTCGTATCTAAACGCAGAACCATAATAATAAAATTTATTAGTTTCTTTTGCGTATAGTTTATTTTCAAGAAGCATTCTAACAACACCAGCAGTAAACTCTGGTCTTAAAGTCATACTTCTATCACTTTTGTCAAGAAAATCATACATTTCTTTATTTACAATATCACTAGATTCCCCTACTCCTCTTCTATATAATTCACTTGATTCAAATGTAGGTATTTTTACATAATTATAATTATACATATTTAAAAAAGAAGACATAAAATTTATTACATATTCGTAAGTTTTACCTTCTAATCCAAATAGATCTAAAGTACCTTTTGGTTTTTGTATCATATTATCACTTCCAAACTACATATATTATATCTTTTATATGTAAAATAGTCAATTTTTATAATATAAAAAGCAAAAGGATTACCTTTTGCTAATACAAACAATTTCCTGGTGTTCTAGGAAAAGCAATTACATCTCTAATATTTGTCATACCTGTCATATACATTATTAATCTTTCAAATCCCATTCCAAATCCAGAATGTGTAGTGGTACCATATTTTCTTAAATTCATATACCATATATATTCTGATTTGTCCATTCCTAATTCAGTAATGTATTTATCTAATTTATCAAAATCATCTTCTCTTTGACTCATACCATAAGTTTCACCAATACCAGGCATTTCAAGATCAGCATTTGCTACAGTACCATCATCCATTTGTTTCATATAGAAACATTTTTTAACCTTTTGTGGCCAATAAGTAATAAATACCGGACATTTGAAATAATCTGTTATATATCTTTCATGTTCTTTAGCTAAATCTTCTCCATATTCAGGTTTAAATTGAAATTTGATATCAGCTTTTTGAAGAATCTCAATACATTCTTTATACGTTGCTCTTACAAATTTATTAGAGATAACTTTAATTAATTTTTCAATTAATCCATTTTCTACAAATTTATCTAAGAATTTAAACTCATCTGGGCACCTATCTAATGTATATTTAATAATAAACTTCATAAAGTCTTCAGATATATCCATGATACCTTCTAAATCACAAAATGCAACTTCGGGTTCAATTTGCCAAAATTCAGCTATATGAAGTGGAGTATGAGATGGGTCTGCTCTAAAGGTTGGCCCAAATGTATAAATCTTACTAAATGCTTGAGCAAAAGCTTCACCTTCAAATTGACCAGACACAGTTAACCCAACCGGTTTTCCAAAGTATTCTTTTTCATTTTCAACCTTTCCGGTTTTAACAATCTTATTTAAATCTTGGGTTGTGACCCTAAACATTTCACCGGCACCTTCACAGTCGCTTGCAGTAAATATTGGAGTGTGTGCATAAATAAATCCTCTAGATTGAAAAAATTCATGTATTGCCATTGAAGCAACACTACGTATTCTAAATACAGCTTGGAATGTATTTGTTCTGAGCCTTAAATAAGATTGTTCCCTTAAAAATTCCATAGAATGTTGTTTGGGTTGAATTGGATAATCATCTGTACAATCTCCGTGTAATTTAAGTTCTTTAACTTTTAATTCATATTCTTGTCCACCGCCTTGAGACTCAATCAATTCTCCAATAACTTCTATAGCACTCCCTATCTTAATTTTTTGAATTTCTTCAAAGTTTTTAAGTTCTTTATCATAAACCAACTGTAATTGTTTGAAGCAGGTTCCATCAGAAAAATAAATGAAACCAAATTCTTTTTGCTTTCTATGATTTTTAATCCATCCCTTTAACTTAATATCTTTTCCTTTTAATTCAATAACATTTGAAAATAAATCACTTAAATAAATGTAATCCATAATATCCCTCTTTTCTATAAAATAAAAACAGCATTATCCCAAAGGGACGAAATACTGCTATTTTCCGTGGTACCACCCTATTTATCTAAAATAGATCTCTCTAAGATTTAACGCATCCATACGGCTTTCCCTACTAATTTCAAAAAAGCACTCAAAAGTGTTATTCAAGTTTACCTTACTATCACTTTTCCATCGTCAGTGACTCTCTATAAGTAGAATTAAACCTTACTTCTCTTCTTCATCGATTTACGAAAAAATTTTATCACTTTTTAAAGAATGTGTCAAGTAAACTATTCTTTTACAATGATATTATTCTTGATCATTTTATTTATTATAGTTATAATTTCTTCTTTTGAGTATTGGTTATTGGTACTCAACTTTAAATGTTCTAGAAACGTTTAAAAATATGATTGAATATAATAATTCAAGAGAACATATTTTAACAGATTTGAGTATCCTGGATGTTTTGAAAGAAATGACTGATGAAGAAAAAAAAGAATATAGTAAAAAACCTTCAGTATTTAGAGCGATTAGAATAGATATTGATAGAGATTTGAAATTAACCGCTCCTACTACATCAACTTTAGAAGTATATAACAGTACCGGAAAGATATGGTACGAAAAAGTAAATAAAGATTATAATATTTTAAAAGCCACTGGTTCTGCAGAAGATTTATCAAAATTTACACAAGTTAATTTAATTGAAGAACATTTAAATAAATTAATGGAAGATGGTACAAAATATTATGGCGATCCTTTAGTCTTTTAAAAGAAACAAAAGATTGTAAAAATTATAATGAGATAAAACAAAAAATTGATGAACAAAAAAATTACAAGAAGAGTTATATAAACAAGAAAAAGAACTAACAGTTAAGACAAATAACATGAATCTTCAAAATGATAATCTAGAAGAAAAAAATATGAAAGATCAAAAACTTTAATAAGAAAGTTATAAAAAAACAAGTGAAACTATTACTTGTTTTTTCTTACTAGACTATATACTCTTTCTAAACCTTCAGCAACTTCTTCTTCATCTTCTTCATGATTTTCAAAATACTTATAATAATTTCTCTCTAATCTTCTTAATTCGTCTTTCTCAAAAGCTAAATATGTTTTATAATCACGTTTTATTTTAGTTGGACTTAAAACTTTTTGGTATTCTTTTTCAATTACATCAAATAATTCTTCGGGTTTGATATTTTTAGTAACTTTTTTGTGTTGATATGGCGTATGATAACAAGTTTCAACATCCAATATATATTGAAGTTGCCCATCAGAAGTTTTATGTAATAATCTTTCAAAGCATTCATCAATTACAAATACTTTATAAAAGTTATTTTTTAAATTATTTAAATCTTCCTCATACTCTATATTTGGTATTTTAACACTATAATCTCTCATAAAATCTCCTTTTCTTTTAACGTTTATAATATCACAATAATTAATTATATTCAATATTATAAAATTAAAAAATAATCATATATTTAAATATGATTAATAAAATATCAAATAATAAATTTTTAAAATCTACCATAATTTTATTGTTTGGAGGTTTTTTATCAAAATTTTTAGGTTTTATTCTAAGAATAATAATAACTAGACAAATAGGAACAACTGGCATAGGTATATATAGTTTATTAGGTCCTTCAATGGCAATATTTAATACTTTAGCAATATTTTCATATCCTACTGCAATAAGTTCTTTAATTGCTAAAAAGAATAGAAGCACAAGGAAAATAATGTTTTCTATAATACCCGTTGCAACCTTAATCAATATTGGATTAATAGTTTTAATAATACTAGTTGCGCCTATTCTATCTAAATATTTATTAAAAGAACCTAGTCTTTATTATCCAATAATATGTATAGGGTTAACTTTACCTTTTATTGGACTTTCTTCAATAATAAAATCATATTATTGGGGACATCAGAATATGGGACCATATATACTTTCAAATATAGTTGAACAAATAGTTAGAATAATACTACTTGTAATATTTGTACCCAAACTAATAAATATAAGTTTAACTCTAACTATATCTATAATTATACTCGTAAATGTTATAAGTGAAACATCTTCAATAATCGTAATGCTTTTGTTTTTACCTAAGGGCATTAAAATTAAAAAAGAAGATATCAAAATAGATAAAGAAAGTATTAATGATGTTATGAATATTAGTATACCATCAACATCAAGTAAAATAATTGGCTCTTTATTTTATTTCTTTGAACCAATTATTATTACAAATATACTTTCATATGTAGGATATTCTAAAACATTTATTATAAATGAATATGGTATTATAAATGGATACGCTATGTCACTTTTATTACTTCCGAGTTTTTTCACTCAATCAATGTCTACTTCTTTAATACCTGAATTATCTAAATATTATTCATTAAAAGATTATAGAAAATGTGTTAAAAGAATAAAACAAATAGTATTTACTTCATTATCCATTGGAATTATATCAACGCTAATAGTTTACATATTTCCAGCTAAACTTTTAAATCTTCTATTTCATACAGCTGAAGGTATAAATTATATAAAAATACTTGCTCCTTTTATATTACTATATTTTATAGAGATACCTCTAAACAATTCATTACAAGCCTTAGGAAAAGCTAAAACTGTTATGAAGATTACTGTTTTTGGTGAAATAGTTAGAACCATCAGTTTAGTAATATTTTCATTTTTAAAAATTGGAATGTATTCTCTAGTAATATCAATCATTTTAAATCTAATAACATCCACTACACTTTATTATAAAGAAACAAAAAAACTATTTAAATTAGATTAGTTCTTTTTATTATATAAGTATCATTATCCTTATAAAAAGCATAGAATACATTTTTTTGATCCACTCCTTTTTTACTTAGTATTTCACTTACCCATTTTTCGTCTTTTTTAAGATATTTTAAAGTGTCTTTTTGAATAATGCCATCTAGTATTAAAGGAAGTGGATTTGATGATTTTAATTTTAAAAAATTGTATTTAAATATAGATAATCTTCCATCGCTTTCTAATACTGCATATTCTATATCTTCAATATTCTTTATACCTTTACTT
Source organism: uncultured Bacilli bacterium (assembly GCA_905235065.1). Lineage (GTDB taxonomy): Bacteria > Bacillota_I > Bacilli_A > RF39 > UBA660 > CAJOJR01. The sequence goes on along the minus strand of CAJOJR010000014.1, from coordinate 44,764 downwards.
CTAAGTTCTAGTAACAAATCATCTAAAGTATATCTTTCTTTTACCATTTCATTAAAATTAATCTTTCCTTGTGAAATTATTAATGATGGTTTACCCTCTAATACATTTCTAAATTTATTTGATTTTAAAGATATATACGAAAATAACATTTCTAGTATAACCAATATAACAACTGGTATAACTGTTAAAAGCATAGAATCATTTCTATTTTCAATGCTCATCGCAACTAACTCTGACATAATTATACTTATAACTAAATCTTGTATACTAAGCTGGCCTATTTCTCTTTTACCCATTAATCTAAATACAAAAATAATAAATATATAAAAGAATACTGTTCTATATATAACAATTAAAAAATCCATAATATCACCTAATTTTATTATGGATAAGTCATATAATTTTTAAACAAGAATAAATTTAACTATGGAGGTTTTATGGAAAAAATAAAGAAATATATTAAACCTATTATTTATTTTTATATTACGTTGCTTTCTTATTTAATCATAATAACAACACTTAATTATTTTAATATAGTTAATTATAAAACAGTTTCTTTAATTAGTTTCATAGTGACTATATTGCTTTTTATGATGGTGGGTTTTATGTCCGCTTTAAGAAGCAATAAAAAAGGATATATAAATGGTCTTATTGTTGGAGGATTTAATATAATACTATTCTTATTTTTAGCTTTTATACTTGGAACAAATCCTAAATTAAATATTGTAATATATTTTTTGATACTTCTTTTATCTTCAACTATAGGTGGCATGTTTGGAATAAATTATAAAAATAAAGAAGCAAAATAAAAGAGTAAAACTTACTCTTTTATTTTGTTAATTTTCTTGCCATCTCTTCGCTTATGTTATTTTTAAGTTCTTTTGTTTCATTATGAAAATCCATAAAAGTATCTTTTTGAGAGTATAAATATCCTAAAACTTGAGGTAAAATATCTTCATAATATTGAACTGCTGAAATATGTGGTTTTTTACTATCTTCTTTAAATATCTTTAAATTTTTATCTATTTGTTCAAATGCACTATATTCTGAAACCATCTCAAAATATGGCTTATATCTATATTTTTTATTAGTATCAAATGAAATTTCTTTTAATATAAATTCGTTACTAAATTTAAATAATCTAGCCTTATTACATAAATCTATACCATATAATACATTTTCATACTCTATTAAATTTAAAACGTGATTTGCTTCATTTTTTCTTGCTTTTATCATTGAAAAAGAATTTGTACAATAGAATCTTTTACTATATTCATTCATTCTTGACATAACACCAAAATGCATGTCTGAAAAATTTCTGCATACACCTTTGCCATTTACAATATTAATGGCACAATTAGTTTCAATCTCAGGAATAGGTGATTTCTTTTCAAAGTTTAAATCTTTAGATAAATATCCTTTTCTTATTAAATATGATAAAGCAATAGAATATTCAAGAGTTGAAGATAAGTTCAAACTCTTTAATAGTTCAACAATTTTTTGTTCAAATTTATAATATTCTTTAAAAATATCTTTATATAAACGAGCTTCTTCTAAATAATCAAAACTATGTTCTTTTTTACGCTCTTCAAAAAAATCATAAACTTCTTTATCTTTTTTTAAATACACCTTTTCATCATAATAATTCTTTTTCATAACAACCCCATTATCATTTTTTATCTTTTTTTAGTTAAAGTATGTCCTTTATCATAATTATCTTCATATTCTTCATCATATTCGTATTCATCATTATAATAAGTGATTCTTTTTAATATTTCAGTTCTTTTTGAATTATTTCTTTCTTTTAAAGATATTATTTCATTTGTTTTAGTATTATCTTTTATATTTACAATACTTCTTGCTTTAAAATTGTCTAATTGTCTTTCTGCTTCTTTTTTTATATCTTTTGCAATTAACAATGATCCATCTATCTCTTTTTTTCTATTTTGCGTTTGAATATTTGAAGCAACAGTATCCGATATAACCCCACCAGTTATCGAAACTAAAATCACGCTTATTATAATAGAAGAAATTTCACCAAAAGTATTAGCGTAAGATGAAATAAATAAGGCATTAATAGCATCTTTGATAAAAACAGTACTCCATAATGCAAGGACCGGTAAATATAAGCATAAACGTCTTAAATTTTTAATTTTTAAATTTTTAATTATATTTTTTCTTTCTGTTTTTAATCCTTTTATTTCATTATCTACTATTTCAACATCATTTTCGTATTTAAATAATTCTGGAGATTTGACTAATCTATAGTCAATTTTACCGTTTTCATTTGATACAACATATTTTCCTTCTCCAACTTTAATATATTCGTTATTCATATATACTCCCCCTTCTTTTTATAGCAACATATTATACCATAAAACAAAAAAATAAGCAACTTTTATATGCTTATTTTTATCCTCTAAATTTTTTTTCAAGTAATTTAACAGGTCTAGATTTATCTTTTAATATTCCACTTATTGATAAATCATTATGAATATTATAAATTATTTGAGCAAGTTCGCTAGAACAATCACAAATATGTAACCATTCTTCTTTTTTATAATCTTCTGGTATATAAGTTAAATTTGTCGTATATACCCCATCAAGAATTTTATTTTCATAAAATTTTTTGAATTCATTAATGCCACGAGTAAATAACGCAAATGTAACTATTACATATATATGTTCAATTCCTCTATTATGTAATTCATCTATAACATCAAGCATGCTTCCACCACTAGATATCATATCATCTGTAACTATTGCAGTTTTTCCTCTTAAATCATTATTACCACAGTAGTCATGTGCTATTACTGGATATTTTCCATTAACTAAATGATTATAATCTCTTTGTTTAATAAAACTTCCCGCTTCTCTATTAATGAATTCAGAATTAAATGAATTTAAATATACATTTCTTCTACCTGTAGCCCCTGTATCAGGTGCAACAAAAACCAAATTTTTAAGTTGGTCTTTTGGAGTGTTTTCAATGAAATCATCAAGTATTGTATTGGTAGCATAAAAATTATTAAATTCCATATATTGTATAGCGTGTTCAACCCCTTGATCGTGTGCATCAAAGGTAATAAAGCTTTTAATCTTAGCAAGATTATCCAATTCTCTTAAATTGGCTCCACACGCTAAATTCTCTCTAGTGTTTCTTCTGTGTTGACGACCTGCAAATAATAAAGGCATAACAACATTAATATTACCTGCGTGACAATTACTTGCACCTATACCATCCTTTAATTGCATCATTAAATCATTAGGACTAGCGTGATTAGTAAATCCTCTCATAGTATACTCAACACTATAGTTACCAACATCAGTAAGTAAAAATAAATCTTTTCCTCTTACAGTTGAATTAATTTCAACTTTTAAATGCCCATCATCAAAAAAATTTTCTTTAATAGGTACTATAAAAGTATATTTTTCTTTATCATAGTTATATAATTCAAGTAAATGTTCATCAACTTTTTTACCTAATTCTAATGCACTCTTAAATACCATCAATCTTAATTTTTCTTGCTCCAATTGCTCTTTCATAAAACCTCCACTACTATATTTTATAATAACATAAATATTTAAAAAAACAATATTTCTGTATAAAATAAAAACGTAGTCAATATGATTACGTTTATTATTAATTTAATGTTTTTGTTAATACTTTTTTATCTTCTAATTCATCTTCAGTTGAAACTGATGATATATCACTAGAAGGTGTTATTTTATTATTGTCCTTATTACATTTAATAGAAATTGAAGCTAATATAATTGCTCCAGAAAGTCCAAGTATAAGTAGACCTGCTTTTATAGCTGTTATAGCTTTAAATTCAGTCTCCAAGCACTTCATTTTGTATTCACAAGTAGATATATCTTTCCTATATTGTACTTCCTTTACTAATTCATCATATGTAGCAGACTTTCCTGTTATAGAACGACAAAATTTATATAATTCAATCTCAAGATTCTCTTTTTTTTCTTTTAAGTTCTGATACTCATTAATAATACTTATTTTATTTAGATTTAACATTTTAAATCCCCCTTAAAACTGTTTTTAATTATATCATGAGAGTAAATAAATGTCAAAAATGTTATTTATCTTTTTAGAGTTCTTCTTTTGATTCTTTCTATATATGGATAATAATTCTCATCACTAAAAGCCATTTCTAACTCTTTTTGTCTTAGATTATGTTTATCTCTTTGTTCTTCTAATTGCTTTGATACTTTATCTTCTTTTGATACTTCAATATCCTTTGCTTTTTTAAATTCAATTAAGTGGTTATCCATATTTTTTCTATAATTTATAATATTTTTTATATTTTTAAAATAACTTCCTTGCATTTTAAGTGTTATTAATTGAGGTGTTACAAAAGTTATCAAAGAAGCAAAAAGAAATATAGGTAATTCATACATAAATAATAGTGGAGATAATAACCCAATAGATATAAATGAAAGAATTAGTATTGTTAACTTAGTTTTGATATTCTTTTTACTTTCATCTATTAGTTTCTTATTATCACTATAATTATCCAACAAATTCTTAATATGTTCTTCTATATCACTCATACATACCTCCTCATACCAATATTTTATCATTAAACAAAAATAAAAGATAGAAAATTCTATCTAATGTTTTAACTTTAGTATCTTTATCATAAGTATCGCTATATGATTTATCTGCATTTTTATCAATTTCCTGTTTAATACCCATACCAATCATAAATGAAGTTCCTAAAATTCCAATAGATATTAAAGCAATTAACAAACTTTTTTCAATTTTACTCATAAACAATTCCTTTCAGTATATGTCTTATTATAATACTATAATTTTATTTGTAAATTATTTTTTATATTTGAATACAAATTCATCTCTAAAAGAAAGAAGTGTATCATTTTTTATTGCCTCTCTTATATCTTCCACTAATTTAGTTAAAAATCTAATATTATGTATTGATAAAAGTCTTGCACCCAACATTTCATCACATACTACTAAATGTCTTATATAAGCTTTTGTATAACTTTTGCAAGTGTAACAATCGCATCCTTCTTCAATAGGAGTAAAATCTTCACTGTATTTTTGATTTCTTAAATTAATTTTACCAGTTCTTGTAAATGCATTAGCATGTCTTGCTAATCTTGTAGGAAGTACGCAATCAAATATGTCTACCCCTCTTATAACACCTTCAATTATATCAACTGGATCTCCTACTCCCATTAAATATCTTATTTTATCTTCAGGTAAATATGGAATAGTGTAATCTATCATTTTATACTTAGTATCGTTATCTTCTCCAACTGATACTCCTCCGATTGAATATCCATCAAACCCAAGTTTTACGGTTTCTTTGGCAGACCATTTTCTTAAATCCTCAAATTCTCCACCTTGCACTATCCCAAATAACGCTTGTTCTGAATTATTGTGCACTTCTTTACCTCTTTTAGCCCATCTAAGTGTTCTTTCAACTGAATTTTTCATATATTCATGTGTTACAGGATATGGAGGACATTCATCAAAACTCATTGCAATATCAGATCCAAGTTTATTCTGAATTTCAATAGATTTTTCTGGAGTCAAAAACAACTTTTTCCCATCTAAATGTGATTTAAAAGTTACTCCTTCTTCCTCAATATCTTTAGGTTTAGCTAGAGAAAACACTTGAAATCCACCACAATCAGTTAAGATTGGCCCATTATGATAATTCATAAAATTATGAAGTCCTCCAGCTTTAAACACAATATCTTCTCCAGGTCTTAACCACAAATGATATGTATTGGAAAGTATTACATCAGCATGTGCTTCTTTTAAATCTTCAACTGATACATTTTTTACTGTTGCTCTAGTTCCAACTGGCATAAACATTGGTGTCTTATGTGTTCCATATTTTGTCTTAAATGTGCCAAGTCTAGCATTACATTCATTACTTTTTTTGCTTACTTCAAACTTTAAATCCATTTTAAATCTCCTTTAATGTATCGTTTATTAATTCAAGTAAAACTATGCTTCCCCTTTTATCGGTAGTCCCTTCTAATGATTTGAATCCTGGAAGAGCATTAACTTCACATACTGTATATTCATCGTTTCCTTTAAATAAAATATCAACTCCACATATGTCTAAATTAAATGCTTTAGCAGCTTCTACCGCCATCTTTGCTACTTTACCATTATAATCAAATTTAATTGGATGACCGCCTTGAGCTAAATTGCTTCTAAAGTCACCATCTGCGCCTTTTCTAATAGCGGCACCAACAAACTTACCACCAATGACATAACATCTAATATCCATTCCATAAGAAGATTCAATATATTCTTGGAATATACAAATGCCTTCATATTTTTTAACGGCTTCATTAAATTCTTCTTCACAAGTTATTAAATGTACGTTTTTACCTTGTGAACCATATGTATATTTTATTATAAATTTACTACTATTAAAAAACTTACAAACTTGATCATAATAAAATACTTTTTTCTTAATTCCACTAACAATATATAATGTTTTTGGTGTACTTATACCTTTATTAGCTAATACTTGATAAGTTTTCATCTTATTTCTAGCATCAATCATTGCTTGGGTTGAATTCATTACCTTAACTCCCATAAGTTCTAATTGTCTTGCTAAATATATATCATATTTTCTAAATATGGCAATTTTGGGTAAATTAGTTATTTCTTTTTCCTGATAATAAAGTTTGATTTTACCTTCTTCACAAGATATATAGAAATCATGTGATGAAACTACATCAACATCTAAATTAAAATTATCTTTAGCATATTTTTTAGTTCTATCTATTTGTCCGCTTTTTGTCTTTTTCTCAATTGTACTTTTTGGATAAATAATCCATGCATCCATAATTACCTCCCATAATTAGATAAAAAATCTATTATTCTTTTATCTGGTTCAATAATTTTTGCTTTATTTTTATTAAACTTAACAATTAATATATCATTATCCAAACTCTCTTTTATTTTTTCAAATGAATTCACATCAAATACATCACTCATTATATCAAGCATTTTTTCAGTATTATCATTTAATTTTATTTTCTTCTTTTTTTTAAAAAATAGTGCTTCTAATATACCATTCATTACTTTTTCAAGTTTAGGAGATAACCCTACTTTTACATTTCTAACTTCAACTATTTTTTTGTTTAAATAATTGACGGCTACATACTTACTACCAACATTTTTTTGAAATTCAAGATATTCTCCAAAATCAAATTTATTTATTAATTGCTTATATACATTTTCATCAAATAAATTAGAGTTTTCATCTAAAAATAATAATAATCTTTTATGCGATTCATTAAGATCATCAATATCATATTGATTAAAATTCATGTGAAGTCCACAATTATGTTCTTTATCAAATAAAAGTGAACCATCACTAAATTTTAATATTTGCATTAATGTTGTGTATATTCTTTTTATTTCATTCACCGGTAACGGATCTAATACTATTTCAAAAGAATAATTACCCAATATAGTTCCGTCATGAGTAAAATACCCATTATCTCCAACTAAAGCAATTATTTTCTTTAAGAGTGTTCTTATAAATGTATATCTTTCTCTTTCATAATTAACAGATATTTCTATTTCTAACCCAATGTGATCATATTTCACTCTTTTTTTAACTCTATCAATTCCATAACAAGGTTTTACTTCTAACAACTCATCATATCTTGATATATAATCAATTTCATCCATTTTACTTTTCCTCCAACTTCTTTATTATTTCTTTTAACGCGTTTATTGTTTTATTAAATTTAATAGGCATACGATTTAAATTTCTGTATTTTCTGTTTATTTCAAGTTGAATAGTATTTATATTATTTTTTTCACTAATATAATTAGTTACCCTTCTCTTACTTTGAGATTTAAATTTTTCATCTATTAATATCTCATCATCATAATACTTACTAAACACATTCTTTATTAAATTAACAAATTTTTCATCTATTACTTCCTATTTCTAAAGAAATATCACTATCTTTATTAAGTCCGTGAATTTCAATTAAATATTTAATATTGTTATTTTTTATATACTTTGATAATTCTTTTTTATATTCAGAATCCATATCATAATTAGGATCATTATTAGAATCTTTATATGTATAAATAACATGAGAATTTGTAAGAATTCCTAATATCTTTACAATTTTGCTTGTATTGTTTTCATTCACTTTAATTTTATTATTTCTAAAATGTTTATATGCATGAGGAGCCGATAAAATTATGTTATTTGATCCTTTATCTATTTTAAAATAATCATATGTTTTATAGTTTTCTTTGCTATGTTTATAGCCTCTTAAAATACGTTTGTATTCATTTTTAAAACTAGCATTATTAATAAACATAGCATCTCCGAATGAGAAGAATCTATATTTATTTTCTACTGCCTCTTTATATGCATTAGTTATGTTTTCTCTACCAGCTAAAGCACACACAAGCATCATTAAAGTACTTTTAGGTAAATGAAAATTAGTTATTAATCCATCTATTGCTTTAAAATGATATCCCGGATATATAAATATACTTGTTTCTTCATTAGTTGATTTAAATTTTTTATACTTAGTATAATTACTTTCAAGAGTCCTTAAAGAAGTTGTACCCACACTTATTATTCTTTTATGTAATTTTTTAGCTTCATTTAAATTATTTGCAGTATATTCATCTATTTCATAATATTCACTATGCATATCATGACATCTTATATCACTTTCTGAAACTGGTCTAAACGTTCCAAGACCAACATGTAAAGTTACATATAAGATTTCTACACCAATACTCTTTAACTTATTTAATAAATCATTAGTAAAATGAAGACCAGCAGTAGGAGCTGCTGCGCTCCCTAAAACTTTTGCATATACAGTTTGATATCTATCATTATCTTTTAAAGACTCATGTATATATGGTGGAAGTGGCATCGCACCAATACGCTCAAGAATCTCTATAAATACACCTCTATAATTAAATCTTATATGTGTTATACCATCTTTTAGTATTTCAATTACTTCACCACTTAAATCATCACTATAATTAATTATAGTACCTTTTTTTAATCTTTTTTGAGGAGAAGTTAAACATTCCCAAATATCATTATCAATTTCTTTTAACAAAAGAGTTTCTATCTTAGCTCCTGTTTCACTTTTATTACCAAATATTCTAGAAGGTAAAACTTTAGTATTATTAAGTACTAATACATCATTAGAATCTAAATAATTAATTATATCATCAAATCTTTTATGTTCTATATTACCACTTAATTTATCAAGTACTAAAAGTCTTGAATGACTTCTTTCTTTAATAGGTGTTTGTGCTATTAACTCTTCTGGTAAATAATAATCATAATAATCAGTTGAAAACTTGTTTTTTTCCATAATTATCCCCTCTTTAAAATGCTTTTTATATTATACATTATTTTTATCAAAAGTCCATAGTTTTATTATATATTTTTATTTAAAACTATTATTATAAATTAATTATATTTTACATGTTTTAACAAAATAAAAAGAGTTCTTATAACTCTTTTATAATACTTTCAATTTGTTCTTTAGAATGAAATCCAACCGCTTCGTTTACTTTTTCTCCATTTTTAAAGAATACCAATGTTGGTATACTCATAATTCTAAATTGTTCGGATAATTCTCCAAATTCATCAACATTTACTTTTATAATATTAATATTTTTTAAACTCTCAAGAACTGGTCCCATCATCTTACATGGTCCACACCATTCAGCATAAAAATCAACAAGTGTTATACCTTCTTTAACTAAATCTTCAAATTTATCACTTTTTTCTAATATTTTCATTTTTACCCTCCATACTTTTCTATTAATACATCTAATCCATCAAATTTTAATTTATTTTTACTTTTTAATATCTTTAATGATTTAACATCTACTACTTTATATTTTAAGAATTTTTCTATTGATTTATACTCAAAATCCTTATCTAAATAATTATCCTTTATATTATATAAATCTTCAACAACTACAATATAACCTTCAACTTTAGATGTTAAAACTGGTGTGTTATTTAACATCTTATCACCTAATTTTGAATTTTCAATCCCAGTTATTCTCATAAATGGTTGCGAGAAGAAAAATAATAATATAAATGTTATAACATACATTTCAATAATGCCAAGTATACCACCAATTAATTTTGATACAACTCCTAAAATTATTGTTGCTTTGAATATTTTTTCAACTACTCCACTTATACCAATTATTAGTTTTAGTATAAGGATTAAAACAGACATAGTTATTAGAAAAGATAGCAATTCATAAAATATTATATTTACAACAGATACTGCTCCAAAATATTTAAAATCTATAAATGGAAATACTTTAAAGCAAAAATCAGCTACATATCCTTTTAATAAATAAGAAAGAATTAATACTAAAATAAATCCAACAAGTGTAACTGTTTGTTTGATTGCTCCCCTTCTATATCCTATTAGAAACCCTATAATAAATAATACTATAATAACTGCATCAATTATATTCATAAATAACCTCTATTAATAATTATATACTAATTTTAATGAAATTAAAAGAAATATATGATAAAATATTTTAGAGGTGACATTATGAATATTGTGTTTAAGGTAAGTGATAATGTAAAAGAAAAAATGATTGAATATTATCAAGATTTAAAAAAAGAAAAAACACCTCCATATGCAATATTTCAAGCTCAAGAAGCAGATACTATTATTACTCTATATGAGTCTGGTAAAGTAATGTTTCAAGGAATTTCCGCTGACATTGACGCTAATATGTGGAAAGATCAAGAAAATTTTCTAAATAATAGAAATATTGACCAAGAAATCAAAGATAAAGAAGATAAAGAAAATGCAAAGGTAGATAAAAGTTATTACTACTATGATGCAATTGGATCAGATGAAGTTGGTACTGGGGATTTTTTTGGGCCTATCGTAGTTACTGCCACTTTAGTTAATAAAGAAACTCGAAAACTACTTGAAGATCTTAAAATAAATGACTCTAAGAAAATGACAGATGAAAAAATAAAAAGATGTGCACCAATATTAATGAAAAATATTTCGTATGAAACAAAAATACTTTATAATAATGAGTTTAATGAGTGGACCAATAAAAAACATTATAATATGAATAAAGTAAAAGCTATTCTCCATAATGAAGTATTATATAAATTATCAAAAAAAGAAGAAGGAAATTATCATAAAATTATAGTTGATCAGTTTACTTCACCAAAAAGTTATTTTAGTTATCTAAAACAAGAGAATATTAACGATAAAGTTACTAAAATAACATTCTTAATAAAAGGAGAACAGGCACATTTAAGTGTTGCTGCTGCCTCTGTTATAAGTAGATATATTTTCTTAGAGGAAATGGATAAACTATCTAAAAAATATAATATAGAATTATCTAAAGGTGCTGGTGACTTAGTAAATATTCAAGGAAAAGAATTAATTAAAAAATATGGTGAAAATACATTATATAGTATTTCAAAAATAAACTTTAAAAACACACAAAAAATCCTAAACAGTTAGGATTTTTTATTTGAATAAATCAGAATAACTTCCATTTCTTACTAAATATAAAGTCAATTTTGTATTATATATGCCATAACAATAGTCGATTTAAAATAGAACAATTTCTGTTCTATTTTAAATCTTCTCTTTTACCTTTTATTTCATATATTAAATTTAATGCTTCGATAGGCGTTATTTCATTAGGGTTAATATTATCAATAAAATCATATAAAGGGTTTTCTTTTTCTTCTATTAATTCTAATTCTACTTGTTTAATAATCTTTTTACGTTTTTGATGCCCTTCATAATTATGTAAAAGTTCATCAGCTCTTTCGATTACTTTGTCAGGAAGATCTGCAAGTTTAGCAACGTTTATACCATAACTTTTATCAACAGCTCCATTTTTCACTTTATGCAGGAATTTAATATTACCATTCTCTTCATATATAGATACGTGTACATTTTTTATTCCTTCAAATGTATCAGCCATCTTTGTAAGTTCATGATAATGGGTTGAAAATAATGTCTTACATTTTATATTTGTCTCAATATATTCAATTATCGAACCAGCCAAACTCATTCCGTCATATGTGGAAGTCCCACGGCCTAATTCATCAAATAATATTAGTAGCATTTTTTAACGCAATTGCACTTTCTTTCATTTCTACCATAAATGTAGACTCTCCACCAACCAAATCATCAGAAGCACCTATTCTAGTAAATATTTTATCAATTATAGGTAAGTTAGCTTCTTTTGCTGGTACATAAGAACCAATTTGATTAAGTATTATTATAATCGCAAGTTCTCTCATATAAGTCGATTTACCACTCATATTAGGTCCAGTAATTAATAATATATTTGTTTTTTCATCCATTTTAATATCATTAGGTGTATATTCATCTTTAATAACATTTTCTACAACAGGATGTCTTCCATCAACTACATTAATGATTCCTTCTTCGTTTAATATTGGTTTTACAAAATTATTTTCTTCTGCAACAGTCGCATATGACTGCATAACATCATAAAAAGCAATTTTAGAAGATACCACTTGCAATTCATGAATGTATTTTTTTATCTCTTCTTTTATTTCATTAAAAATGTCATATTCTAGATTATTTAATTTTTCTTCAGCATTTAATATTAAATCTTCTTTTTCTTTTAATAAAGGGCTTATATACCTTTCAGAGTTTGTCGTTGTTTGTTTTCTTTCATATTTAAAATCTTCAGGTATATTCTTTACTTGTCCTTTACTTATTTCGATATAGTATCCAAATACTTTGTTATATCCAACTCTTAAAGTTGATATTCCAGTTCTTTCTATTTCTTCTCTTTCAAATTTAGATATAAAATCTTTGCCATTTTTTCTAATATTTCTTAATTCATCAATTTCACTATTATAACCATCTTTAATTAAATTACCCTCTTTTAATAAGAGAGGTGCATCTTCATTAATAGATTTTTCTAATAATGTAACAAGTTCTGGAAAAGTATTTAACTCTTCTAGATTTAATTCTTTTAATATTAGATTAATATCTGGAAGAACACTTAAACTCTTTTTAAGCTGTAATAAATCTCTAGCATTTACGTTATTACATACTATTTTACCTGTTAATCTTTCTAAATCATATATTTCATATAAATAAGTTTTTAATTCACTTTTATATAAAAACTCTTTAATTAATAATTCGACTATATTTTGTCTTCTTATTATTTCATCTTTATTTAACAATGGTGAAATTATGTAACTCTTTAAAAGTCTACTTCCCATCGCAGTTTTTGTTTTATCTAAGAATCCTAATAAACTGTTAGTTCTATCTTTACTTCTAATTGTTTCAACTAATTCTAGATTTCTAACTGTTTCAATTCCCAATTCCATGAATAAATTAGTATCAACTATTTCTAGACTTTGGAAATGCTTTAATTCTTTCTTTTGATTATTGATTAAATAAGATATAACCACTTTAGTATTTTCAATTAATTTATTATCTTTTATACCCTCGAATATATTATTATATATTCCATCTAATGTATTATCATTAATAGATATGAAGACATTATAATTATTTTTAAGTTCAAATAATATCTCCTTATCAAATGAAGAATTTACAACAACTTCTTTTATATTTAAATTATTAATATAACTAATTAGTTTATTTTTATCATGAGATAAATAACAAGCATATACTTTACCACTTAATAAATCCGCATAAGAAAAAATATAATTAATAAAATTATCTGTAATACTTGCAATAAAATTAAAATCATGTTCATTTAAAGCTTCAGTATTAGTAAGAGTTCCTCTACTTACTACTTCAATAACTTCTCTTTTAACTATTCCTTTAGCTGTTTTAGGGTCTTCCACTTGCTCACAAATAGCAACCTTGTATCCTTTATCGACTAATTTTTGAATATATATATTAGCCGCATGATGAGGAACTCCACACATTGGAACTCTTTCTTCAAGACCGGCATTTTTACCAGTTAAAGTAAGTTCTAGTTCGTGAGATGCAATTTCTGCATCTTCAAAGAATAATTCATAAAAATCACCCAATCTATAGAAAAGTAAAGTATCTTCATATTCACTTTTTGTTTTAAGATATTCTTTCATCATTGGACTAACTTTATTAATATCAACATTACTTCTTTTCATAGTATTACCTCTTAATTTAATTATAGTATAAATATTAATTAATTTCAAAAAAAATAAAGTTATTACTAACTTTATTTAAATGTTTCTTTAATCTGCTACAAATTCACAAGCATAAGTATAAGTTGATCCATCTGTATTTGCATTACATGCATCATGAGTTTCATCAACAAAGCAATAGCTTGAAGTAGTAGTAGATGAAGAGTATCCATAACCATACGTTTTTGGTTGGCAAAGTGTCGTATACTCACTTCCAAAAGTAGTTGAATCACAAGTGAAATTAGAAGTTGCACAAGATTCTACTTCATCAGTTTGTGTAGTAGAAGATAAACTATAATTATAATTTGGTGTACAAGTTCTGTTTACTTGTCCGTTTGTTGAAGATGAACAACTTATAGTATTTGGAGTACAAGAAGCAACTGTAGAAGGCGTTTCATCTCCAAAATTATATGCTTTTGCAGTACATGCAGTTACATAACTATTTCCATTTGTTGAAGATGAACAGCTTCCACTTGTTTGACATGTTGCAGAAGTTGATGTAGTTGAAGAAGTCCAATTATATGTTTTAGGATCTCCACAAGTTACCTTAATATTTCCAACATTGCCAGCAGCACTACATGATGGAGTTGTCGCACTACAATTCGAAGGTGCTACAGTTGTAGTTGTAGCTGCGGTAGAAGGATATGACCAACTTGATGCAGCACAAATATAAGTTCTTCTAGTATATTTAGTTTTTTCGCAAGAAGTTATGTGGTCTCCAACATTGTTTACAGTACAACTTGAAGGTGCTGTTACTACACTATTTTCACAATTATCATTTGTTAAATTATTGAAATCACTCATTGTCACTGTGGCAGTACATGTTTTTGTGGTTTTTGCATAAATATTAGCCCAGTTATTCGCAGTTGAACAAGAGGTTTGATTCTTCTTATAACAATAAGAACCTTCTAAAGTCCCTCCGTTTGGACAAGCACAAGTGTCATTTGGAGTATATGATCTAAAGCTTCCTCCCAAACCACTACATACAGTCATACATCTAGACTCATTTTGTACACACCCTGCATCATAAAGAGCACCAGGAGCCATATCTGTCGAATAACAAACACAAGTACCATTATTTCCAGAAGATGGTTGTCTACAATGATGCTTACAATCAGTTATATAACTACTTCCTAGATTGGAAGAACTACAAGTATTTGGTGCTGTTACAATACTATTCATACAATTAGTAGATGTATATGATGTGCTGGTATCATATGTATATGATGATGCTGTACACCTTTTACCCTTCTTACGCCATTCTGTAGTGGTATTAGTTATTTTTTTATTACCTACATGACTTGCAGATGAGCAAGATTGAGTTGTATTCGATGGTACAACACCATTAGTAGCTGTTTGAGCTGTTTCAGTTGTATTTGCAGTTGAAGGATATGACCACCCAGAAGCTGCACAATTAAATGTTTTTTTAGTGACTGTGGCTATTCCACAAACTGATGTTGTTTTAGTCCAACTTGATACACCACAAGTTTTATCAGTCTGTGTATAATTTGATATAGAAGAATCACAAGTTTTATATGTTCTAGTATAAGTTGATACTCCATTTTCACCGCAAGTTTGAACAATCCTATTCCAATGACCTTCTGCCCATATTGCTTTAACATAAGAATAAGTATTTCCCATCAAAACTTTAATATTATCAACTATTTGTGTACCACTTCCTGATGCTTGCCAGCCCATAAAAGCATATCCACTCTTTTCTGGAACACCAAGTGATACAATATCTCCACTATATCTATATTTAATTTCTGGTGTAGAACTCATTGTTCCACCATCTGGATCTATTATTAATAAATTATATGGATCGTTTGTAATAGAAGCAGCTGTGCTTGAAACTAAATATAATTCACATGAAGTAACATCAGATAAATTACTTATTTCAAGATCACCATTTACTATTGAAATTGATGATCCTTCAGTACAAAAAGTTCTTGTTGTGTCAATTGAATATTCTGATAATGTTGGTAAATAATCACTATGTTGTCCATCTACAAATATGCTTAACCTATCTTCTAGCTTTTGCTCATTACTACCCTGCTCTATTGAAAGATCTCCCGCAAAATATAAATCAGCATTTTGCAATTGATTATATTTAGGATCATCAACATAATAAATAGTCATTATGTAATTATGAGTTTCACCCGCTGGTATTGAAATTCCATATTTAATATGGGTTGAATTTGTTGGCAAATACTTTGGATAAAACAATACTTCATCAGTATCTACATTTCTTATTGTATACATAAAATAATTTTTATCTACTAAATTATTTGTAACATTTATCCAATGTAAATTATAAATTTGATCACTTGAACCATTATTTTCAACTTGAAATTCTTTTGTAACACTTTCACCTGGCGCTAAATCTGCTATTATTACATCGGATGTCCCTCTATATAAAACAGAAAGACTTACAGAACCAACATATAAAGCTGTTGAGTTACTTAAAAGATCACTTGTTACCCATGCATAAGCTGCAGTAATCAAAGTCAATATAAAAGCAATCAAACTAAAAATCATAAATTTCATTTTTGTATCTAGTTTAACTTTTAGATTATTCATATAATTATCACCTATTCTTAACTATATATAAATATATCACATATTATCTCTTAGTGTCAATTAAATAAAATGCAAAAAATCAAACAAAATGTTTGATTTTTATATGTTATTACTATCAATCATAATGGTAACTGGTCCATCGTTTAATATTGATACTTTCATATCACTACCAAATATGCCAGTTTCCACTTTTATATTATTTTCTCTCAGTTTATTATTAAAATAATCATATAATTTTGATGCTTCATCATAAGCAAGTGAATCTGTAAAAGAAGGCCTATTTCCGCCTTTTAAATCAGCATATAAAGTAAATTGACTTATACTTAATATTTCACCCTTCACATCAAGTATACTTTTATTCATTTTACCGTTTTCATCTTCAAAAATTCTGAGATTTAATATCTTTTTTATCATTTTATCTATTGTTTGAATACTATCACCATAAGTAAAACCAACTAATAATACATAACCATGATCTATTTTTCCATTTACTTTATTATCAATTGTTACATCACTATATTTACTTCTTTGAACTAATACTCTCATTAATTAAACACTCTTTCTATTTTTAAAACATAATTTATAGTTTTTAAATCATTTATAAACTTGTATAAATCATTTATGTTGTTTACTCTTATACACATTTCATAATAATATGAATCAGACTTACTATTTAAATTAAATGATTCAATAAACACTCCATCTTTACTAGCAAAATTTATTAGATCCGATAAATTTTCTTCATTAGAAATTAGATAAACATTTAATAATACTTTATATTTATTAATTTGTTTGTCACTCCATTTAACATCAACTATTCTATCAGTAATATTTAAAATATTAGGACAATCTTTTGAATGTATTTTTATTCCATTACCTTTAGTAACATATCCTACAATTTCTTCACCATATACCGGATTACAGCAGGATGCAAATGAAGTCAAAATATCAGGATACCCCTCAACCAAAATATCATTATTCGAATGTTTTTCATTCGTGTATGGTTTTAATTTAATTTCTTTTTTAGGTAACAGTTTATTAATTATTGTACTAGGTAAATATTTAAGAATCGCAATGTTAAAATATAATTCATCAATATTATCAATCTTTAAATCATCTAATAATTTAGAAATATTTTCTTCAGTAAATAATTCATTGAAATCTAAATTTCTTTTTAAGACTTCTTCTTCTATCATTTCTTTACCAAGTAAAATATTTTTATCTCTTTCTTTTTTATAAAAATATGATCTTATTCTACTCTTGGCTTGATCTGTTTTAACAAACTTTAGCCAATTCTTATTTGGAGAGGCACCTTTTCTAGTATTAAGTTCTATTATATCTCCATATTCAATTACATAGTCGAGTTTTACCATCTTGTTATTAGCTAGCGCTCCAATTGTTGTATTACCAACTTCAGAATGAATTTTATATGCAAAATCTATTGGAGTTGCACCATATGGAAGTTCAATAACATCACCCTTTGGAGTAAACGCATATATTTCCTTACTTTTAAGTTCACTATTTATATTCTTAAAGAAATCCATGTTGTTATCCATATCTTTAGACTCAATTAATGTTCTAAATGTTTCAAGCCTTTCTTCAAGAGTTGTTTTTACTTTTCCATTTGTTTTTTCCTTATAAGACCAATGAGAGGCAACACCAGATTCTGCTATTTCATGCATTTCATATGTTCTTACTTGTACTTCATATTTTCTATTGTTTATTCCAAAAACTGTGGTATGTAAGCTTTGATACATATTACTTTTTGGATTAGCTATATAATCTTTAAATCTTTTAGGTATTGGTTTGAATTTGGAATGAATAAGTCCAATTACTAAATAACATTCTTCTATTTTATTTACAAGAACTCTAAGTCCTAAAAGATCATATATATCGTCCCATTTTCTTCCATTATGAAGTTTATTATATATACCTCTTACTGATTTAACTCTACTAAATATTTCGAATTTAATATTATGTGATTCTAATAATTTTATTAATTCTTCTTTCATAGAATTCAAATCTGTTTCTAGTTCTTCTCTACTGGCATTTATTTTATTTAGTATGTCATTATATTCATCAGGGTAAGAAAACTTCAAACATAAATCTTCTAATTCTGACATTATCTTTTTAACACCCAATCTATGAGCAATAGGTATTAAAATATTCATTGTTTCATCTATTATTTCTTTTTGGTGATCACTTGGTTTAATATATATAGTTTTCATATTATGAAGACGATCTGCAAATTTAATAAATAATGCTTTTGGATTTTCTGCAAGTCCTACTGTGATTCTCCTATATCTTTCAACATTATTTTCTTTTTTAAAAGTTCTTTTTAAATGACTTATCTTTGATATACAATCTAAAATAATTGCCGTTTCTTCTCCAAATTCTTCTTTTATTTCTTCAAATGTTCTAATTCCTAATGTAATAGCTTCATGAATTAATGCTGAACCGATAGTAACTGGATCCATCTTTAGATCTGCGAGTGTATATGCAACAGCAATAGGGTGAAAAATATAATCTTCACCCGTTTCTCTCTTCATATCTTTAAATACTTTTTTTGATTCTCCGTAATACTTATCAATTAATTTTAAATCTTCATTATTCATATAAGTCTTTAATTTTTTAATTAAATCTTCATATGTAATAATTTCTAATGTATTATTCATAATACTCCTTAGGAATTAATTCCTTTTATAGACATCTCATTTAATTCTTTCTTAGGTGCTTTTTTAGGTTTTTTTAAATTTCTTATTTCAAGAATTCTCCATAAATTAGGAGCAAATATCAATGATGATACTGTTCCACCTATAAGACCTATTAAAATAGCTACATTAAATGTAAATATTTCATTAACACCTAATACTAGTAGTGCTAATACTGCAATAATTGTAGTTATAGATGTCATTATATTTCTAACTAATATTCCATTTAAACTCTTATTTACTATATTAGATAATTCCTCTTTTGTTTTAATAGATTTATTATTCTCTCTTATTCTATCAAAAATAACAATAGTATCATTTATTGAATAACCAATTATTGTTAAAAGAGATGCAATAACTATAAAATTAAACTGTAATCTCAATATTATAAACCCAACTATTATTAGTATTACATCATGTATTAAAGCACTAAGTCCAGATAAACCAAATGTAAAACTAAATCTAATTGCAATATAGATTATAATTGCAACAAAAGCAATCAATAAACTATACAACGCATTTTTAGTTAAATTTTCTACTACCATTGTGCTTATTTCATTTATCGAAACATCTATACCTAAATCTGTATATTTATCAATTATTACATTTTTTTCTTCTTCTGGAATAATTTGATTTAATCTAATATATCCTTCTTTAGATGTTCCTACATAATAATTATATTCATCTATATCATAATCTTTAACATATTCAGTTAATTCTTGCAAATTAAAGTTATTTTCACTTACTAGAGTTATATTTGTTCCACCTGAAAAATCCACACCTAAGTTTATTCCTTTTACAAAATAGAAAATAACACCTGTTAATAATATTAATATAAATGTAATTAACAAATATTTTGAAGATTTTACAAAATCAATTTTAGTTTCCTTATTCTTTTTACCAAATAAAGCGATGAATTTTTCATCATAATATCCAGTATTAACTAAATGCTTAATTAATAATTTATTAATTATAACCATAGATATAATAGTTACTACTATAGATATAATTAACATAGTCGCAAACCCTTTAATTGAACTTTGACCAAATATATAAAGAATGACTGCTATTATTAATGTTGTAACATTAGCATCTATTATAGCTGATAAGCTACTTTTAGACCCTTTTTCAAAAGCTTCTTTTAAATTACTTTTATATTGATCTTTTACTCTTTCAATGAGAATTATTGATGAGTCTACAGACATACCTATACCAAGTATCAAAGCAGCAATTCCAGGGAGAGTTAATACCCCTCCCAATAAATTAAATATTGCAAACGTTAGAAGTGAATATATTGTAAGTGAAATAGAAGTTATAATACCACTTACTCTATATTTAAAAATTAATAATGCAAATATTAAACTAAACGTTATTAAACCAGCTATACCACACTTCTCTATTGTTTTAGCTCCAAAAGAAGCAGAAACTGAATGCGGAGTTGAATCTTCTACTAGTTTCGTAGGAAGACTACCAGAATTTATGAGTTCTGCTAGTCTTGTAACTTTTTCTTTTGTAAAATTTCCTTCAATTATTACATTAGAACTATTTAAACCTTCATTAACATAAGCAGCTGATAAACACTTTTTATCTTCTTCTGTACCACAAGTAGACTCTGAGTTTTTAAAGCTATCTTTTTCTTCATCAAAATCTAGCCATATA
The DNA here is from genome assembly GCA_905235065.1 of uncultured Bacilli bacterium. Classification (GTDB taxonomy): domain Bacteria; phylum Bacillota_I; class Bacilli_A; order RF39; family UBA660; genus CAJOJR01. The sequence continues at coordinate 23,604 of CAJOJR010000014.1, read as the reverse complement.
ACCATACGATTATCACTACTTTTAGATAAACTATCAGTTACATTATAAAAAGTTGCAGTATCTTTTATATCAAGTTTAACTACTGGTCTTAGTGTCTTACTATTTGTATCTACAGTTGCACCACCCGAACCTAATATATCAGATGACATAAGTAAATTATCAGAAGTATCTCTAAATGATAATAATCCGATTGTACTTATTATCTCTTTAGCTTCTTTCTCATCTTGAACACCTGGAAGTTGTATTCTAAGAGTATTTTCTCCCTCAAATGTTATAACTGGTTCACTAACTCCTAATGTATCAATTCTATTTACTATTGCTTTATATGTGTTGTTTAGATCTTCATCAGTTACTTCTCCTTTTCCAGATAAAGGTTTAACTTTATAAAGAATTTCAAATCCCCCTTGTAAATCTAAACCAAAATTAATGTTTCTTAATGTTGGTATAAAAAGTACAATAGTTAAACCAAATAAAACTACATATAAAACTATTAATTTGGTTAATTTTTTCATAATAAATTATTATCCTCCTCATTTATATTTCTTTCTGTATTTTTTAAAATATTCATCACATAATTAGTTATTAAATTATTGTCTAAATAAAGTATCTCATTTGTTAGTTCAGCAATTGATAAATTATCTTTTTTAGACCATGAAGATTCTAATAAATAATTAAATATATCTTCTTCTTTTATATAATCTAAACCATTTCTTTTAAGTTCAACTACTTTAGAATATAATGCTGGTTTTAATCTTTTATATAAATCCTCTATTGTTTTAAAACCGTTATTCATATTAACCTCTTAAAACATTTTCTTTTATTTTTTCAATTGCATCTTTTATAGATAATTCTAATACTTCATTACTATCCCTATTTTTATATTCAACTATACCTTCTTTTACTTTATTACCTATAACTATTCTAATAGGTATTCCAATTAAATCCATATCATTAAACTTAACACCAGGCCTTTCATCTCTATCATCTAATAAAGTATCAATACCCAAAGATTTAAGTTTATTATATAAATCATTAGCATTCTTTAGCATTTCTTCGTCCTTAGAATTAATTAAAACTATTCCGACTTTATATGGAGCAATTTCCATAGGCCATATAATACCTTTATCATCATGATGCTCTTCAACAATAGCAGCCATACATCTTCCAAGGCCAATTCCATAACATCCCATATATACTGGATTTAATTTATTGTGTTCATCAGAATAATTAAGATTTAATGATTCACTATATTTAGTTCCAAGTTTAAATAAATTACCTATTTCTATACCATTTTCAAACAAAAGCTTTTCTCCACATATTGGACATTTATCACCAATGCTAACAAATGTAATATCTTCAAATCTATCTACATTGTAATCTTTAAGATTTACATTTTTAATATGGTAATCTTTCTTATTAGCACCAGTTATTCCATTTTTAATATATTTTATTTTCTTGTCCGCAATTACCTTAATCCTAGAATCAATTGGTCCAATAAATCCTTTTACATATCCCAAAGATTCAATGTCATCATCAGTAGCTAATTCTAGAGAGGAACACTTTAACACTCTTTTTAATTTAGTTTCATTTACTTCATCATTTCCAAGTGTTAAAACCATATAAAATTTATCATCTGCTTTATATATTAAACTTTTAATAAATTTATTTTTGTCTTCACTCATATAATTTGATATTTCTTCAATTGTCTTCATATTAGGAGTATAAACTTTTTCAATACTTTTTTCTTTTTCGGTAGATATTTTATAATCTTCCTTTGAATAAGCAATATCTATATTTGATGTATAAGAACATTTAGTACAAAAAACAAGTTTATCTTCACCAGCAGGATTTATTGCTTGAAATTCTTCTGATAAAAGACCTCCCATTGCTCCAGAATCAGATTCTACTACTAAATAATTTATTTTCATTCGATTGAAAATATTTTTATAAGCATCATACATATCTTTATAACTTAAATCTAAACCCAGTTCATCAGTATCAAAAGAATATGCATCTTTCATTAAGAATTCTCTCACTCTAAGTAAACCATATCTAGGTCTTGGCTCATCTCTAAATTTATCTGCGATTTGATATAAGTTAAAATGCAAATCCTTATAACTTTTTACATGGTAAGTTGCAGCCATTGTAAATAATTCTTCATGTGTTGGCCCTAAGCAATAATCTTTTCCAAATCTATCTTTAAATGAAAACATGTCATTTCCAAATTTAGTTCTTCTTCCGGTAGTTTTATAAACTTCTTCTTGAATTAATGAAGGCATTAAAAGTTCTTGAGCACCTTTTTTATTCATTTCTTCTCTTATTATTTTTTTAATATTATCTAAAACTTTATATCCAAGTGGCAAAAACATATAAACACCAGAAGAAGTTCTTTTAATCATTCCACTTCTTACTAGTAGGTTTCCACTTATAGAATCTTCATCTTTAATATTTTCTTTTATTGTATAAAAATAACTATTTTTAAGTTTCATTATTCACACTTCCCTTCTCCGTATGATGCAGTTACTTGATAATTTGATTTATTGCTTTCATAATTATAACTACTTGCATAATCATCTAAATTTTTATTAGAATAAATATTTTCATATTTAACACATACACATTTATCATTAAAATATTCGTTAGTTCCTGGGATTTTCAATTTAGTGTTGTCATTATCATCTCCTGTTATATATCCACCAGCTATTAACACTTGAACAGTTAGCATTTCACTAGAATCATTCTTATAACAAGAATTTGAACTTAATAAATTCAAATTGTCTTCTCCCCATTTTAAAGCACCAGTTTCAATATATTTTATTTTTTCATTTAATAATTTTTCTTCAGACTTTCTTTTTAAACTTGTAACAGAAATACTAGTTAATGTTATTAAAACTCCTAATAAAGCAATTACTGCAATTAATTCTATTAAACTAAATCCTTTTTTCATAACATCCTTCTTTCTACTAAATTATATCAAATAAAATATAAAAACAAAAGTGATTGAAAATAAAAATAATATATTGTATAATTAATTTTAGAATAAAAGGGAGAATGAATATGAAACAATTTGATTTTGAAAGTATGCCTATTGTTGAAATTGTTAATGAAATCATTATGGATGCAGTTAACAGAAATGCTTCGGATATTCATTTTGACCCTACTAAAGAGAATTTACGCTTAAGAATTAGAATAGATGGCGAACTTAGTGATTATGGCGTTATTGATAAAAAGTATCAAAAAAATATCATAAGTCGTATTAAAATGATTGCTGGTATGAACATCATGGAAACACGTCTTCCTCAAGATGGTGCTATTAAAAATAAAATTGGTGAAAAAGCACTAGATCTTCGTGTGTCTTCCCTTCCTACAAACAATGGTGAAAAAGTTGTTGTTCGTATACTTGATTACTCTCAAAGTTTAAAAGGACTTGAAACTTTAGGTTTTAGCCAAAGAAGTTTAGATAAAATATATAAAATGATTAATGTTCCAAACGGAATTATCCTTGTTACTGGTGCTACTGGTACCGGTAAATCTACTACCGTTTACTCTATCTTGCAAAAACTAAATACTGAAAATGTTAATATAATAACAGTTGAGGATCCAATTGAAATGGACATTAAAGGTATCAACCAAGTACAAGTTATGTCTGAAATAGGTCTTACTTTTGATAACGTTTTAAGAAGTATTTTAAGACAAGATCCAAACATAATAATGATTGGTGAAATAAGAGACTCTGAAACTGCAAGAATGGCTGTTAGAGCTTCTATTACAGGTCATTTAGTTTTGTCTACAATACATACAAATAACTCCTTAAACACTATCGAAAGACTTACTGATATGGAAATTGAAAGATATTTACTTGGTAGTGCTTTAACTGGTATCATTTCTCAAAGACTTGCTAGAAAAATATGTCCAAAATGCGCAATAAAAAAGCCAACTACTGATTATGAAAAAAATGTATTTAAACAAGTATTAGGTGTTGAGGTTAATGAAATGCTACACCCTAACCCAGATGGCTGTCCAGAATGCTCACATGGCTATAGAGGGCGTGTTGCTATACTAGAAGTATTAAGAATATCTGAAGCAATAAAAGATGCAATCGTAAATTCACTTCCTAAAACTGAACTTAGAAAACTTGTTTATAATGGCGATGTTATTACTCTTCTTCAAGATGGTCTTGGAAAAGTAATCGAAGGTGTCACTTCATTTGAAGAAATATTAAAAATTATTGATCTTGAAAATGATTTAACAAGTTATAAAGATTTTAACTTAAAAACAAATATGGATGCCAGTATGATAAAAAATGAAAATGAGAACAACGACATTCCACCAATTGAATTTCTCGGATAAAAAAAGGAATTAATTATAATTCCTTTTTTATTTCTTCATTTTTCTTCTAACTAATTCATTATTTATAGTTTCATAATCAAAATTATTTGCTTCAAATCTTTTAATATAATCCTTATATCTATCAACTTCACTCATATTAAACCAATTAAGCATATGAAATATATTACATTCATTTTTTTCTTCATAATATCTTCTTATTAAATCATATCCTTCTTTAGTTTCATCTATTCTTTTGTTAGGGATAATATAAACTTCTTTATCATTTACATTAAAAATTGATTTAGGATATATTCTAAATTCTATTCCAGTTATTATTTCCTTATAAACCTTTGAAGATTCTTTTCTAACAATGATTTTTTCATCATACATTTCTAATTTTTTAGCAATTAAACCATCAAATAACTTACATGCACTTGCTAAATATATTTCTTTATTTTCCTCCATAAACCCTCTTAAAAAACATTATTTTTCTTCTTTTTTTATTCCAGTTATTACTTCTAGACTTTTCATTCTCATATCATATTCAATAGCTTCTTCACTACCAACATTTTTAATTAATTCTTCTTTAGTAATTCCATATCTTTCAATCATATTTGTTATTTCTTTTTCTAATTCTTCTTTTGTTACTTTAATGCCTTCTTTTTCAGCAACTGCATCAACAACTAATCTATAGCTAACTCTTTTCTTAGCTTCTGGTTTCATTTGCTCAACTAACGCTTCTTTCGTTGAGTTAGTTATTTTTAAATATTGATTAATATCCATGCCTTGCATTGATAATCTTTCAGAAAATTCATGATAAATTCTTTCGGCTTCATCGTTGATTATTTCTTCATCAATTTCATATTTAGCATTTTCCATTACTTTATCTAAGCATTCTAAAATATATTCTTCTTCTATTTGTCTTTCCTTATTTACTTCAAGATTTTTCTTTATTTCTTCTTCTAAAGACTCTTTTGTATTGATGCCTTCCATTCCAAGATCTTTAAAGAAGTCATCATTAAGTTCTGGAACTATTCTTTCCTTTACATCATTTACTTTTACTTTAAACACTACTTTTTGACCTTTTAAATCATCTACATGATAATTCTCCGGAAATGTAAGTTCTAGATCTTTTTCATCGCCTTTTTTAAGACCAACTAATCCCTCTTCAAAGCCAGGAATAAAAGTATGGCTACCTATAGTTAGTGAATGATTCTCACCTTTCCCACCATCAAAAGCAACTCCATCTTTAAATCCTTCAAAATCAATTACTGCGATGTTTCCTTCTTTAATTTTTTGGTCGGTTGATTTAAGTTCAGCAAATTGTTCTTTTAAATGTTCTATTTCATGATTAGTTTCTTCTTTGGTAACTTTTACTTCCTTTTTCTTAATGTTTAAATCACTATTTTTGTACTTACCAAGTTTAACTTCAGGCATACTTATAATAGTAAATTCCACTTCAATTGATTTGTCATCAATTGATTTTAAATTCACTTGTGGAGTACAAGCAGGTCTTAATGTTTCAGGATCTTCAAGTAATTTATCAAGCATCAAAGGTAGTGCATCATCAATTGCATGATCATATAAATGTGCTACTCCAAATTTTTTAATATAAATATCTCTTGGAACTTGTCCCTTTCTAAAACCATCAACGTTTACTTCTTTAGAAACATGTTTAAATGCATGGTCTAAAATACTTTCCCATTCTTTTCCGTCTAGTTTAACAGTATAGTTTTTTTTCATATATTATCTCTCCTTCTTTTCCATAAACCATATTATATACTATTTTATTATTATTTTCCAACTATTTTTGTTATTTCTAATCTTTTTTTAGTCATATTATTCTCAATAGCAATTCTTTGTACTATAAATAAACTTATGATACTTGTTAAAGTAAATGATCCTCCATAACTAAGTAGTGGTAACGGAACACCAGTTAAAGGCATTAATGCAAGCACTCCCATAAAATTTATTAATATATGCATTAAGAAAATCATTGCGATTCCATAACAAATAATCGAGTTTCTAAGATTGTAGCACTGCTTTGATATTTTAATTATTCTAAATATTATATATGCATAGCCAACAAGGATTAATAAACCAGCTATAACACCTAATTCCTCGACTAAGATGGTAAAAACGAAGTCTGTATGTGCTTCTGGTAAATATAAATATTTTTGAGTTGACTTCCCTATTCCCATACCAAATAATCCACCATTATGTATTGCAATGAAACCATTACAAACTTGATATCCTGTATCCTTTGTGTATCTACTACAAGGCGCTCTAAATTCAAATCTACTTCTTTGTCTTTCTGTTAAAATAGATGAAGAAAAAGTCAAGAATAAAGCTATAATAACTATTCCAGCTCCTGCAACTAGTTTTAAAATTGATATTAAATTATTTTTTTTCATTGGAATAGAAATAAAAGTTAAAAAGACTATCCCAGCTATTATTATCGCAGTTCCAAGATCTGGTTGAGCTGCTACTAATAGAAAAATAACTCCGCATATAGTTAAAAACAACCATATTTTATTTTGATTTGTTCCTTCTTTTACATAATCTGCAAAAAATATTCCCATATATAAAACTAATATTAATTTAGCAAATTCACTTGGTTGAAGTGAAAAAGCACCAATTTTAAACCAACTTTTTGCACTATTAACAATTGTCCCATAAAACAAAAGACTAGCAAGGACAATTAATAAAGCAACTAATAATATTTTAACTATACCTTTATATTTATTTATATCTATCTTTATGATAACAAAAAATCCAAGTAAAAATGATACTACAACAAAAAGTAATTGCCTCAAGAAAAAATAATACGGTCCTACATTATATCTCACTACTGCTGCAACTGAAGAAGCAGACAGCACCAAAAGTATTCCAATAGAACTAAACAAAATCATCATAAGTAAAAGTGGTTTATCCATATATTTTATTAGCTTTTGTTTTTTCATATTTACCTCTTTTAATATTTTATCATAATTATATAAAATATTTAATATATTTAGGTAAAAAGTATGTCAAATTTACTTCATTTGTCATATAAAATTATAGGTAGTAAAAGGAGGTAACTTATGAATTATTATGGATACACAAGCGGATATGGTGTAAATCCATATGCTTACTCTTATGGTGGATGCTATAACGCTATGCCATATTATGGTGGTGGCGGTTATGGCTTTGGATATGGAGCTGCTATCATATTAGTACTATTTATACTTCTTGTTGTAGTTTTTGGAGCAGGATTTTTAAATGGTAATGAAAGATAAAAAAAGAAAGAAAAACTTCTTTCTTTTTTTGTTATACATAATACTTGAAAAAATATTCCTTTTTTGATAAAATATTTGCCGAAAGAAGGGGTATTATGTTAAAGGAATCACAAATCCTTGATGAAAAAAATAAAATATTAAGAAAAATAAGCAATAAAGTTTCCTTTCCGTTAGACAAAGAAACCAAAGATTTAATTAACGATATGATTGAATACTTAAGACTTAGTCAAGATGAAGAATATGCCGAAAAAAATAACATAAGAGCTGGAATGGGACTTGCGTTTCCTCAACTTGGAATATTAAAAAGAATATTTGTAATTTCATATAAAAACGATGATGGAACGTTTGAGGAACATACTGTAATAAACCCTGATATCATATCTAATTCAGAAGAAAAAATATATGTTGAAGAAGGAGAAGGATGCTTATCAGTTAATAGAGCTGTCGAGGGAATAGTACCTAGATATGCAAGAGTTACAGTCGAATATGATGATTTAAACGGTAATAGAACTTCAATTAGAGTAAGAGAAGAAATGGCAGTTGCTTTTCAGCATGAAATAGATCATTTAAATGGAATATTATTTGTTGATAAAATTGATAACACAAACAAAGATAATATGAGAGCAATTTAGCTCTTTTTTATTGAATTTTAACTTTTTATTTATTATAATTGTATTAGGGTGAAAAGAATGAAAACAAAAGATATTATTAGATTAACAATATGGGGATTACTTTTTATATGCTGCTTTATATTTGGAATTATTGGTATTGTTAATAAAAAAATAAATAGAACACAGAGTGACGAACCTACTCCAGAAATTATTTATAATGATGAATATCCAGAAATTATAGAATAATAGGAGCTCCGCTCTTTTTTTATGCAAAAAAATTAGAAAATATTATATATTTTCTAATTTAACACTTACTAACTTACTTACCCCAGACTCTTGCATTGTTATACCATATAATAAATCCAAATATTCCATTGTTTTTTTCTTATGAGTAATTATTAATAATTGAGTCTTACCTCTATAATTAGATAAATACTCTCCAAATTTTTCAGCATTTACTTCATCCAATGCAGACTCTACTTCATCTAAGATTACAAATGGAACTTTCTTTAAGTTCATTATTGAAAATAATAAACTAATCGCTGTTAGTGTTTTTTCTCCACCAGAAAGCAATGATAATGGCTTTAAATTTTTACCTGGAGGAATTGCAATTATATCTATACCAGTTTCGAGTAAATTATCTGGATCGGTTAGTTTAAGACTAGCCTCTCCACCTCCAAATAGGTTTTTAAATACTTTAGAAAATTCAATGTTTATTTTATTAAAAGATGCTGCAAATTTGTCTTTCATCACATTATCCATATCATTTATTATATTTAATAAATCTTTTTCACTATTTAATAAGTCTTCTTTTTGTGCGTTTAAGAAAGTGTATCTTTTATTAACTCTCTCATATTCTTCAATACTATCAAGATTTACATTTCCTATCGACTTAATTATCTTTTTTAAATCATGAACTAGTTTTCTAGCCTCACTCTCGTCCATATCTAATGAATATTTACTTTTAGCTCCTTCATATGTTAAAGAATATTCTTCACTTAAATGATTTAATAAGTTATCAAGTGACATATTAAGTTTAACAATTTCTATATCTAATTCATTGATCTTATTTTGCGAAGAAGAATATAAAGTATTATGCTTTTTTAGTTCACTTTCAATTTCATTTAGTCTATCATTTGTATCACGTTTTTTTGAAGTTTCTAATTCTATTCTTTGTTCTAAATCATTACATTTTTTCTCTTCCTTATAATATTTTTCCATTATATTTTCTATGGTTTTATCTTCATCTAACTTATCATTTAAATCTGATAATTCATTTTTCTTTTTTGATAATTCTTCTTTTAAATTTTCTAATGATTCTTCTTTTGATGTTATTAATTCTTTATACTTAACAAAATCAATATTAATATTTAGAATTTTTTCTTCCAATATTTTTTTGTTATTTTCTATTTCATTTATTTCTTTTTGAATATCATTAATTTTAATGGAAATATTATTTAAAGATATTTTTAATTTTTCCAATTCATTTTTATCATTTATATATGAATTATTATATTTAGAACTTCCTCCGGTTAAAGAACCTCCTACATGTAGTAAATCACCAGATAAAGTGACTATTCTATATCTATGATTTATTTTTTTGCTTAACTTCAACGCATTATCAATATTATCAACCACTAATATATTTCCAAGTTGATTTTTTATAATATTATAATATTTTTTATCATAATCTATTAAATCACTTGCTATACCTAAGTATCCATCCGATGAAGAAGCAACAGATAAAATATCGGGTTCAACGCTTTTAGGTTTAATTATATTAAGTGGAAAAAAAGTTGCTCTTCCTTTATTATTTATTTTTAAGTATTCTATTGCTTTTTTTGCTGAATTTTCATCTTCAACAACTACAAAGTTTGATGATGTTCCTAATGCTGTATCAAGCATGATTGAATATTCTTCTTTGGAGTTAACTACATTACCTATTACATCACATATACCATTTAATGCTGGATTATCTAAAACTGATTTTACTGCATATGGAAGTTTTGACATATTCTCTATATTTGAATTTAGTAATTCTATTTTAGAAGATATTTCTAATTCTTTTCTTTTAAAATTATTAAATTCAAAGTTTTTTAAAGTTAATTTTTTATTTTCACTTTCTAAAAAATTATTATATTTATTTAATTCTTCAAATTTTTCTTTTCCTAGTTCTTTATTAGTTTCAATTTCACCTTTTAAGAAATCTATTTCATTTGAAATTTTTAATTCTTCTTCTTTAAGAGATATACGTCTATTCTTTACTTCATTACTATCTTTATCATATTTACTTCTCTCAATAGCAAGTTCCTTTTTAGATAATAATTCTGATAAAGTTTCTTTAGACTTTAATGCTCATCTCTTAAACTTGAAATCAATTCCTCAAACTTTATACCTTCTAGTTTTAATTTTTCAATTTCTGCATCCTTCTTAATTGATAATTTGGATGACTCAGCCAATTCTAATGTATACTTTTCCTTATCTGCCTCTTTAATTTTTAATGTTTCATTAAAATTAGTTATATCTTTAACCATTAAAGCAATATCAACGCTTTCAAGTTTTTCTTTATTTTCTTTATAAATAATAGCTTTTTTACTAGCAGACTCTAATGGTTCAATTTGAGTGCTTAATTCATCTATAATCATATTAATTCTGTCAACATTTTCATGAGTTCTTGAAAGTTTTTTTAATGCTTCTTCTTTTCTTCTTTTGTACTTTAATACTCCTGCTGCTTCTTCGAATATTACTCTTCTTTCTTCGGGCTTATCTGATAGAATCTCTTCTATTTTATTTTGAGGAATTATGTTAAATGATTCTCTTGAAGAAAAAGAATCTACAAGTAAATCATTTATATCTTTTAATCTGCATTTTTCATTATTCAAATAATACTCATTTTCACCACTTCTTGATACCACTCTTCTAATAGTAACTTCATTATAGTTACTTGGTAAACTATTATCACTATTATCGAATGTTATTGAAACAGAAGCAGTATTTGATGGGTTTCTGCTTTTAGATCCACTGAAAATAACATCGCTCATACCTGAAGATGCTCTTAAAGTTTTTACAGATTGTTCACCCAATACCCATTTTATAGCATCAACAATATTACTTTTACCAGATCCATTTGGACCCACTATTCCAGTAAAATTACTATCAAGATTAATATTAATTTTATCTGCAAATGACTTAAATGAATTAATTTTTATTTCTTTTATATACATAATAATACCTACTTTGCTTGTTTAGAAAAAGCATCTTTAGCAGCATTTTGCTCTGCCTCTTTTTTACTATTACCCACACCAATTCCATAAACTATTCCGCCTATTGAAACAGCCACTTTAAATACTTTAGCATGTGCAGGGCCACTTTCATCTACAACTTTATATTTTAATGATTTTTTTTCTGTTTGAACTTGCTCTTGCAGCATAGATTTATAATCCTTTAAGAAGTCTGCTTCATTTTCTATATATGGGACTATTAATTTATTAAACAACTCTCTAACTTTGTTTAAGCCGTGTTCTAAAAAAATAACACCAATTACAGCTTCAAAAACATCAGCTATAACAGTTTTATTAGGTTCTTTTATTCCATTACCCAATTTTATATAACTACTTAAATTAATCTTACTAGCATATTCAAATAAAGCATTTTCACACACATATAAACTTCTTAACCTACTCATTTCTCCTTCTGGTAAATGAGTCTTTCTATAAAAGTAATCGCTTGATACAAGTTCAAGTACTGCATCACCCAAAAACTCCAATCGTTCATATGATTCAACATCATTTTCATTGGCGTACGAAGTATGCGTTAAAGCTTTGTTAATTAAACTCTCTCCTTCAAATTCAATACCATATTCTTTTAATAAATTCATAAGTCACCTCTTTTAGACTTGCATATAATTATTATAACAAAAATATTTATATCATTCTAGTGCTATATTTACATAAATGTATTTAATTATACTACAACATTTAATATTTTTATTGTATAATTATATTGATGAAAAAGTTTATTATTAGTTTAATACATTTTTATAGAAAAATCCCGTTATCTTCACATATTAAATGTAGATATACCCCAACATGTTCGGAATATATGGAAATATCTATTAATAGATTTGGAATTATAAAAGGATTATGGCTAGGTATTAAGCGTATAATTAGATGTAACCCTTTCGGAGGGTATGGATATGATCCAGTTCCATTAAAGGAGGAAAAATGAAAAAAATTAAATTAATATTGTTAATATGTTGTTGCTTTATTCTGAGTGCTTGTTTAAATACTGATAATTTCAACGATGAACATATATATGCAACTATTTATCCAATAGAATATGCAACCGAATTAATTTATGGAGAAAACATTAAAGTTACTAGCATTTATCCAGATGGTTCCAACTATAAAAATTTTAAATTGACAGATAAACTATTAAACAATTATTCTAGAAGTACCAAATTTGTTTATAATGGACTTAGTCAAGAAGGATTAATAGCTAGAGATCTATTAAATAAAAATAATAAGATTGAAATAGTGGATGCCATGAGAGGAATGAGTTATACAAAAAGTATTGAAGAATTATGGCTAGATCCATCAAATTATTTAATGGTATGTAGAAATATTAAGAGTACTCTAATAGATTATGAAGATAGCACAACTGTAAAATCAAGCATTGAGAAAAATTATCAAAAATTAAAAGAAAGCATTTCAATAATTGATGTTGATATTTATAACTTAAGTAAAAACGGAAATTACAAAACTTTACTTGTTACTACTGATGCATTCAACTATTTATCAAAATATGGAATTAATGTTATATCGATTGATCCAAGTAATGAATCTTTAGATAAAGGATTATCTGAAGCAAGAAGACTTATTTCGAAGGGGGAAATAAAATATATTTACTCTCTTAAAGGGGAAACATTAACTGATTCAACAAATAATTTTATAAATGATAATAAACTAAATAAAATCGAAATAGACCCATTCACAACGATAACATCTGAGCAAAGAACTAACGGATCAACTTATATAAGCTTGATGAATAATATAATTGATGAATTTAAAAAGGAACTATTCAAATAGTTCCTTTTTAAAATAGTTCCAAATTCTTTTCTATTTTAAAATATTTGTAAGTTTTTTCAGTCACTTGTCTACCACGAGAAGTTCTTTTAATATATCCTTCTTGAAGTAAAAACGGTTCAATAACATCTTCAATTGTTGTTACCTCTTCGCCTATAGTCGATGCTATACTTTCGATTCCAACTGGGCCTCCATTAAATTTTTCTATTATCGATTTTAAATATTCAATATCTGTTTGGTCAAGCCCTAACGAATCTACTGATAGTTTATCAAGAGACCTTTTAGCTATTTCCTTTGTTATTATTCCTTCACCTTCAACTAATGCAAAGTCAGCTATTCTTTTCAACAATCTATTGGCTACTCTAGGAGTTTTTCTACTTCTTCTTGCTATTTCTAATGCAGCATCTTTTTCAATTTCCAAATTTAAAACTTTGGCTGTTCTTTGTACTATTTTAGTAAGTTCTTCTTCAGTATAATAATTAAGTTTACAAACAATACCAAATCTATCCCTTAATGGTGAAGATAAATCACCTGCTCTTGTTGTCGCTCCAACTAAAGTGAATGGTGGAAGATCTATATTAATATTTCTTGTTCCCCCATCACTTCCAACAATAATATCTAATTTAAAATCTTCCATTGCACTATAAAGTATCTCTTCAATATATTTTGGTATTCTATGTATTTCATCTATAAATAAAACATCATTAGGTTCAAGCGTAGATAATATTGCTGCTAAATCTCCACTTTTTTCAATTGTTGGTCCACTTGCCGTTTTAATGCTTGTCCCTAACTCATTTGCAATTATATGAGCAAGAGTGGTTTTACCCAATCCTGGAGGTCCATACAAAAGTACATGGTCTAATACTTGTTCTCTCATTTTAGCCGCTTTAACAAAAACCATCATATTATTTTTAACTTCTTCTTGACCAATATATTCATCAAACGTTATAGGTCTGATTGTCTTTTCGTAACTATCAGTTGATAACTCTTTAGATGTTATTATTCTTTCATCTTCCATATACTCGCCTCCTTATTAATTTTAAATCTTCTTTTTTAACTTCTTCTAAAAAATGTCTTTCACAAAGTGGAACATATTCCACATTATCTTTACTGCCATCAATTACTACTTCTTTGCCTTTAGAAACAAACTCACCATTTACTTTTCTTCCAACATATCTTGCCACTCTTTCTTCTTCACATAATGGACATAAAGTTTTAAGTTCGATTAATTTATCAGCGTCAGTAAATAATGCTTCACTTCCTTCAAATAATTCTCCTTTGAAATTAAGTCTTAATGCATAACAAATAATTGAAATATCAGTTGCCGCTGTGATAAGTCTTAATTCTTTTACTTGGCTTTTATTTAGAAATTGTGCTTCATCTATAAAAATACAAGTTATTCCATCTAGTTTACCATATAGTTTTTCAATAACACTTTCTTCTTCACCCAATAAATAGTCAACCTTTCTCTTAAGACCAGCTCTTGCTAAAATAAAGTCTTCTGCCTTTGTATCTTTTGAAGGTTTTATTACAAGCGTTTTAAAACCATTTTCTCTATAATTATATTCTGTCCTAATAAGATCAAAACTTTTACCAGAATTCATTGTAGCATAATATAATACTAATTTTCCCATACTTACCTCAATAATAATTTTAATGCTTCTTTAACCTGTAGTTCAATAGGATTATCTTTATTAACTTGTTTAATTACATTATTTATATCATTTGCTTTATAACCTAAACTTAAAAGAACTTGATATAATTCATCTTCGGTATTAACAAATTCTCCTTTAGATTCTACTTTTCCTTTTAAATCTAATATTATTTGCTTAGCAACCTTTTCACCTATTTTTGGGAACTTTTTCAAATATAAAATATTCTCCCTATTGATTGCATCTTTTATTCCATCGACTGAACCTGTTGCTAAAATTGGAAGAGCAAGTTTTGGACCTAATCCTTTAACATTTATTAGTTTTAAGAATAATTCTCTTTCCTCTTCTTTTTTAAAACCATATAACGTATTTTCATCTTCTCTAATATGATTATATAAATATATTTTTTCTTCATGCCCTTCTTCAAATACATAAGGATTTGGAGTGAATACTTTAAAACCAATATTATTAACATCTATTACAACATATGATGAATAAACCCCCACAACTTTACCATATAAATAATCAAACATAACCTATCCTCCAATCTAATTATATAACATATATCAAAATAGCACAAACATTTTTTTGTGTTATTTTGTTTTTTTAAAATAAAGATAATTGAGAACTTTCAGGAAGACCATCTAGTATTCCCATTGATTTCATTTTTTCTATTAATGTTGAAGACACCTTTCCTCTATTTTGTAAATCTTCAATACTTATAAAAGGTGATTTCTCTCTTTCTTTAACTATTTGATTAGCAACCGTATCACCAAGACCATCAATTGTTGAAAAAGGTGGATATAAATTATTGTCATCTTTTACAATAAAATTAGTACTACCACTTTTATTTAAGTCAATAGGTAGAAAATTTATATTACGCGCAGTTGCTTCTAAAGCTATTTTTAAGGTTTCAAGTACAGATGTTTCCTTATTAGAAGCATCATATCCCTTATTGTTTATTTCATTTATTTTTTCTTTTATCTTATCATAACCACCTATCATAGAATCAATATCATAGTCTGTTATTCTAGAAGTAAAATAAGTGGCATAATATAATGCTGGCATATGAACCTTAAACCACGCTATTCTAAATGCACTAATTACATAAGCAGCAGCATGAGCTTTTGGGAACATGTATTTTATTTTTCCACAAGAATTTATAAACCAATCTTCTATACCTGCATTCTTCATTGTTTCAATATGAGAAGCCCAAGTTTCTGGATCTTTTGATGCTTTTCCTTTACGAACAAATTCCATTATTTTAAACGCCTTAATTGGTTCAACACCATGATACATAAGATATACCATTATATCATCACGACAACCAATTACGTCTTTAAATGGAATAACATTGTTTCTTATCAATTCTTGTGCATTACCAAGCCATACATCGGTTCCATGTGACAAACCAGATATTTTAATTAATTCTGAGAATGTCTTTGGTTTAGTATCAACAAGCATTCCAATAGTAAAGTTAGTTCCAAATTCTGGAACACCTAAAGTACCTGTTTCACACATAATTTGCTCTTTTGTAACACCTAATGCTTCAGGTGATAAGAAAATTGACATCGTCTTCTTATCATCAAGTGGAACTTTTGTAACATCCATACCAGATAAATCTTGTAAATATCTTAATTGTGTTGGATCGGAATGGCCTAATATATCAAGCTTTAATACATCCTGATCAATTGCATGATAATCAAAGTGTGTTGTTCTCCATGCAGACTCAGGATCATCTGCTGGGTATTGGAAAGGTGTAAAATCAAATACATCCATATATTTTGGAATTACCACTATTCCTCCCGGATGTTGTCCTGTTGTTCTTTTTATACCAGTGCATCCAACAGCAAGTCTTTCAATTTCAGCTTTTCTTTTAAATATTCCTTTTTCTTCTAAGTATCCTTTAACAAAACCAAAAGCAGTTTTTTCAGCAACAGTACCAATTGTTCCTGCTCTATAAACATTATCTTCACCAAATAATACTTTTGTATATTCATGAGCATCTGCTTGGTTTAAATCTGAAAAGTTAAGATCAATATCTGGAACTTTATCTGCGTTAAAGCCTAAGAAAGTAGCAAAAGGCATATCTTGCCCATCTTTATAAAGATCAGTACCACATAACGGACACTTTTTATTAGGTAAATCATAACCAGATGAATAAGTTTTACCTAAAGATACCCCATTATCATCAGTAAATATACTGTATTTGCAATTTAAACATCTATAATGGGCAGGAAGAGGATTAACCTCAGTTATACCCATTAAAGTTGCTACAAAACTTGAACCAACCGATCCTCTTGAACCAACTAAATAACCAGAATCGTTTGAATGTTTTACTAATTTTTGAGCAATTAAATATATAACATCAAATCCTCCACCTATTATTCCACCAATACTTTTTTTAGTTAATTTA
The DNA here is from genome assembly GCA_905235065.1 of uncultured Bacilli bacterium. GTDB lineage: Bacteria > Bacillota_I > Bacilli_A > RF39 > UBA660 > CAJOJR01. Next base: position 6,234 of record CAJOJR010000014.1, on the reverse strand, counting down.
TCTAATTCTTCTTCATTTAATTCTTTGTTATCTTCTCTTAATTTATTCTTTACAACTTCTTTTATAGAATCCAAACCACCTAATATTACATTATGCATTTCATTTAAATCATTGAAATATTTTGTTATTGAATCTCCATATAATTCTTTTGCAATTCTTTCTTCAATATTATCTGGAAGTTTTTCTCCATATAAAGAAGATGCTTTTTCATATACCATATTTGTAACTTCATTAATAGAATTATCAATTTTTGGTGAAAAAGGAACACCCCCAGTTTCAATTATAACTTCAATAATTTCACACATATCAAATATTCTATTAGTGTTTTTAATAACTAATTCGTATTTTTCGTCCTCCGTTAAGAATGAAAATTCATTCATCATTTCTTCAGTTGTTCTAAAATATAATGATGGTATATTATCAAGTCCATATTTAGCCAACGGATGTCTTCCACCACCCGGAACTTTTTGATTAACAATTATTTCTCTTGTTATCTTATCTTCATTGTTTAAGTGATGGACATCGCCAGTTGCAACTATAATCTTTCCTGATTCTTTTGTAGACTTTATTATCTTTTTTAAATGATCTATTAATTCAGCTTCATTTGCAAATTCATCAGTTTTTGTTAATTGAGTGTAGCATGGAATTGGTTGTATTTCTACATAATCATAAAAATTAATTATATTAGAAAGTTCTTCATCACCTTTACTTCTTGCTTCGATAAATACTTCACTTTCATAACAACCACTTCCAACTAACAATCCCTCTCTAAGTCTTGAAATTTCACTTCTCAAAATTCTTGGTGTTTTATACAAATATTTAGTATTTGCAAGAGAAATAATTTTAAATAAGTTTTTCAATCCAACTTTGTTTTTAGCTATTAAATTAACATGATAACTTCTTCCATATTTATATATTTCATCTTTAGAAACCAAACTATTCAATTCATCTATTGTTTTATATCCTTGGTTCTTTAATTTGTGTAACATTTTATTAAGCACCAAAGCAGTACCTTCAGCATCATAATCAGCTCTATGATGAGCATCTTCATCCCAAGGAACATCATATCTTTTAACTAATGCAGATAAACTATGTTTTCCGAATGATGAATCAAGTGCCCTTGATAATTCTAAAGTATCAAGCACAGTATTTTTATATTCGCCTAAATTGTATTTTTGATAACATTTTTCCAAAAAACTGACATCAAATTTAGCATTATGAGCAACCATTGGTAAATCACCATACCAAGAAATAAATCTCTTTATTGCATTTTCTTCATTATCTTTATCTTTTAACATTTCATCAGTAATATTAGTAAGCTCAGATATTTTAGAATTTAACTTATGTCCGGGATTTATAAGTTCATCAAATCTATCAACAATTTCGCCATTACAAATTTTTACTGCACCAATTTCGATAATAGAGTCTTCTCCACCTGCATTAAGTCCAGTTGTTTCAAAGTCAAAAACGACATATGTGCTTTCCAGCAAGTTTTCTTTTGAAGGCCTTATTACAATATTAACAGCATCATCTATTAAAGTGAGTTCAGTACCATATAATGCTTTAAATGGTTCCTCACCTTCTTTTAAATTTGAGTTTATATCATTTACAGTATGATAAACATCAGGAAATGCTTGGCAACCATTATGATCCGTAATAGCTATACCTCTATGTCCCCATTTATGAGCTTGTTTAACTAAAACACTTGCATCAACACAGCCATCCATTTGACTCATAAATGTGTGCGCATGAAGTTCCACTCTTTTTTCACTATAATTGTCATTTCTTTCAAGCTCTTTTACATTAAGAGATTCAATACTTCTTATGTTTAATACAAGTTCATTAGTATAAGAATCATTACTGATATATCCACCAAACTTATACCAGCTATTCATTTTAATGTTTTTATCAATATTTTTAACATCAGCTTCATTTTTTAAAAACATTTTAGCATACATACTATCAGTCTTATCACTTAATTTAAATGTAACTAGTGTGAATTTATTTTGAATGTTTCTTACTTCTTTTCCAAAAACATATGCATCTATTACTATATTGTTCTCTTCACTAAATATATTAGACATTTTAGTAGATTCGCCTTTTATTGAAGAACCGAATAATAGTTTTGAATCTTCCTTTTTTATTTCAAATGTAGTAGTATTTTCTAACATTTTCTTAACATTGTTTCTAGCTTCTTCATTTATTCTAGATGTAAAATTTATATCTTTAAACCCCATGTTTTCCAAAAATTTAATTATTTTAGATTTCAAACTATTAATTTTCTTCTCTTCAGCACTATTAACAACATCAAATACAATGTTTTGTTTATCGAAAGTTATAATGTTTCCCTTCATACTTTCTAACATTGGACAGTTTTCAATTAATATATTAAAATAATATTTAAAATAGTCTTCTAATAAAGAATAATCTAAATTTTTGACATCAAAAACAAAGTGAACTTTTTTAACGTCTTTTATTTTTTGACTTAGTTCATACATGTTTTCAAATGTTTTGACAGGGATTATATTTTCTAAATTTAAATAAACAATCCACTCTTTATTTTCTTTATCAACATCTACTTTTTTAACAGATGAACCATTAAAAAAGGAATATTCAGTTTCATTCAATTTTATTACATCAAAAAACCTTTTAACTCTATCGTCCATCTTTACTACCTCACTATAATCTAGTATACATTTGAATTTTAAAAGAAACAACTTTACAATTAATTTACTAATAAAAAATAAGGGTAAATACCCTTATTTTATTGGACATGCTTGTTTAGTTCTAATGGCAGTCCCTAAACTTCTTCCAACTTCTAAAGCAGCATTAACTGCTCTTATAACGGCGTTTAAAACGGTACCACTTATTGAAGAACCTCCTACGATTAATACTAGTTCCTCCCTTCTCATCTATTACATTTTAATGGTCTTAAATAACCATCTACAACACCTATTATGAAAGTTACTCCTGCTGCTATTAAAGCAAGTATACTAGCTTTAATAGCACCTGCTTTAATATTGAATAAATCTTCATTAGTAAGCATCATTTCCTCCTTTCTAATCAATCAAATACTTATTTTCAAAAAAGTCTATTATTTCCTTTTTATGTGAAATATAAATAATTGTATTGTTTTTATATTTTTCAAATATTTCTTTTATAATTTTGATTTCCTCTTCATATCCTACTTCACTTAATGCTTCATCAAGAATTAGAATATTGAATTTTTTTAGAAGTCCTCTTGCAAGTATTATTTTTTGCCTTTCACCACCACTTAAATTAAAACCGTCTTCTTCAATTAGAAAGTTATTTCTCAAAGGTTTATTATCAATTATTTTGTCAACATTACATATTTTTATTATTTCATTATATTGATTATCACTAATATCTCTATTTAAAATAATATTATTTTTAATCGTATCGGATAATAATATTTCATTTTGAGAAATATAAGTAAATGTATTTCTAATAATATCATTGTTTATGTCCTTCAAATTGATATCATTTATTTTAATACTCCCTTTATAACTTTCAATATATTTTAATAGTATTTTAGCAAACGTACTTTTTCCTATCCCACTCTTACCATGTATTAAAATTTTTTCTCCTTTCTTTATTTTTAAATTGATTCCTTTTAGAATGTTAGTTGTGTTGTTGTATGAATATGATAAGTTTGAAATAGATATATCCCCATCTATCATTTTTTTATTCTCTCTATTGATATTTTCTTTTTCAATCATTAGCAAATCATTAATCCTTTCATATGAGATTGATGCATATTTTATGCTAGGAACTAAATTTAATAATTCTTTAATTGGTTCTGTAAAAAATAATACTAATGAAGTAAACATTATTACATCTCCGATTGTCATTAAATTCTTTCTTACAAAAATTAAACCTATTATTGAAACAAAAAGCATACCTAAATCGTTTATTATTTCTTTCATCATTCTTTCATTTGAATAGGAGTATTCAAACAATTTATATTTATTTAAGTATTTACTATAACTGCTATTAACATTGTCAACTGTTTCAGAAATTAAATTTAAATTTTTTATAGTCTCATATCCATTTAAAGATTCTACTAATTTTGAAGAATAAACTCCTTCGCTTATTTGAAGTTCATTTATTTCATTTTTAAATATCATTGAATAAAAGAAAACAATAATCGAGTATAAAACTATTACGATAATACTTATTAAAAATAATGATTTATTTAAAACAATTAATATTATCATACTTACTACTACTAAAAAAATATTCACAAATATATTCAACATTATAGTCGAAACAAGATCTTTAAAGTTTTCTAAGTTATAAAGTCTACTACTAATCTCACCAGTAGGTTTACTTTTTATGTGATGGTAAGGAAGATTCATTATATGGTTAAAAAACATATTTGTAACACTCTTACTTATTACAAGTTTTATATTGATCAGAAGCTTTGACCTGACATTTTCAAATATGTTTTTTAGAAATATAACCATTATGAAACAAATAGATATGGCAATTAAAAGTCTTGTTGAATAATTAACTAATCAATATAGACTTTTAAATATGTATTAATAATTATACTAAGTATTGTTATTATAAGAGATAAAAGCGTCAATTTGATAATTTTATTTTTATATAATAGGAAGTTATTAATGATGAAATTAAATAGTTTATCTCTACTTTTCAATTTTGGTATTTCTTTTATAGGATATAAAATTAATATAGTTCCTAAATATATTTTATTAAAATAATTATAAGTTACTTTTTTTAAGCCATATTCAGGATCCATTAACTTTATATATTTTTTATTTATCTCATATATAACAACATAATGATACATATTATTTACTTTAGTATGCGCAATCACCGGTAAATTGTCATAACAAAGTAAATCTTCATATGTCTTTTTTAAACCATATCCATCAAATCCAATAGTTTTAGCACCTTCAATAAGATTATAAGCATTTGTTCCATATTTATCTGTTTTTATTATATAGTTCAATTCTTCTTTTGAAGCATTTCCACCATAGTATCTTATTATCGAAAGTAAGCATGCAGCAGCACAATCTCTAAAGCCATTTTGTTTGACACTTAATTTGTTCATATTCACCTCCCTCTATTTATATTATCGCCACTTTTTTTTCAAAACACTTTTTTTTAGAAGAAAAAAATATTTTTTTAAACCAATAAAAAAAGAGTGAAAACTTTCACTCTTCAAGTCTTATTTTATTTGACTCATTACTTCTTCAGCAAAGTTATCATTTCTCTTTTCCATGCCTTCGCCCACTTCATATCTAATCATTAAAATAACTTCCGCATTATTTTGAGACAAATATGCTTTTACAGTTAAACCAGAATCTTTTACGAATGCTTGATCTACTAAACATACTTCTTCAAAATACTTACTTAATCTTCCTTCAATGATTTTATCTACGAATTCAGGTTTCTTTCCTTCTTCAATTGCTTGAGAAGTAAGTACGCTTCTTTCATGTTCAACTTCACTAGATGGAACTTCATCTCTTGACACATATGATGGTTTCATAGCTGCACTTTGCATAGCAATATCTTTTGCAACTGATTCGTTTCCACCTTTTAATACTATTAAGCTTGAAATTTTACCACCCATATGTAAGTAAGTTCCAAATACTTCATCATCTTTCTTAGTAATAAGTTCAAATCTTCTTAAAGAAAGTTTTTCTCCAATTTTAGCTGTAGCAGCAACAATTAAATCGTTTGTAGATCCATCAACTGTTAAGTTTAATGCATCTTCAACAGATTTAACATCACTATTTAAAATAGTTTTACCTATTTTTTCTACTAATTCTTGGAATTCAGCATTTTTAGCAACAAAGTCAGTTTCAGAATTAACTTCTAATACTACGGCTTTATTACCATCAATAAAGATATTAGATAAACCTTCAGCAGCAATTCTATCTGCTTTTTTAGCAGCTTTTGATATACCTTTTTCTCTTAAGTAATCAACAGCCTTATCCATATCTCCATTTGTTTCAACCAATGCCTTTTTACAATCCATCATACCAGCACCAGTCATTTCTCTAAGGTTTTTAACCATTTCAGCTGTAATATTCATAATTCCTCCTTATTTTAAAGATGATAATAATTCATCTTTTTTCATAGTACTGTATCCTTTGATACCTTTTTCTTTAGCTAAAGATTTTAATTCAGCAACTGTTAAAGATGATAAATCTTTTTCTTCTTTAGTTTCTTTCTTAGCAACTT
>CAJOJR010000013.1 GCA_905235065.1 uncultured Bacilli bacterium | reverse complement strand
TATGATATGGATAAGATAAGTACAAAGTGGGATTTAACTAAAATTTTTAAGAGTGATGATGAATTTTTAAATGCAATAAAAACTTTACAAAAATTAAAAAATAATTATATTAAATATAAAGGTAAAATATTAAAAGACAAGGACACACTAAAAGATTTTATACTGTTTCAAAAAGATGTAAGTATGTTAGTTGAAAAAGTTTATGTCTATGCATATTTAGGATATTATGCTTGCATGGATGATGTAAAGTTTCAAGAATATACTGAAATGGCTAACAGGATATCTGATGAAATTGAAGTAGAGAGTAGTTTTGTAACTTCTGAAATAATGAAATCTAGTTATTCTAAAGTCTTAAAATTATTAAAAGAAGCGGATATGTTAGATGAATCTTTTAGATTTGAAAAAATATTTAGATATAAAGATCATACTTTAAGCGATTCTGAGGAAAAATTATTATCTAATTTAAATGAAATATTTAGAACACCAGAGAATTCTTTTAGTTCATTAAATAATCAAGATATTGATTTAGGATTTATTAAAGATGAAAAAGGTAAAAAAGTGATTCTTACTAGTTCTAATTATGGAAAATATCTTTCTTCTAAAAGTTCTAGGGTAAGAAGATCTGCTTTTAAAAATATGTATAAATTTTATGAGAATCATATAAATACTATTAGTTCATTATATATTTCTTCTGTTAAAACTGATGAAATATACGCTAAAATTAAGAAATTTAATAATGCGATTGAATCATCTTTATATCATGATAATATATCTATAAATTTATATAAAAACCTAATAGAAGCTAATGATAATAACTTAGATTTATTAAAAAAGTATTATAAAATTAAATCAAAACTATTAGGTATTAAAAAATTAAATATGTATGATTTATCTGTTAATGCATCCAGTTTAAAAGAAAAAGAAATTCCATATTCTGAATGTTTAGATATAATTTATAATGCTTTAAGTCCTCTTGGAGCGAAGTATGTAAGTGACTTAAAATGTGTTATAAATAATGGTACAGTTGATGTTTATCCTAAAAAGTCTAAAAGAAGTGGTGCTTATCAATGGGGTACTTATAGAACAACATATGTATCTTTAAACTATGAGAATAATTATGAAGGGGTAGATACTTTAATACATGAGTTAGGTCATGCGATGCACTCATATTATTCTGATTTAAATCAAACATATACTTATGCATCTTATCCAATATTTTTGGCAGAGATTGCTTCAACTGTAAATGAAATATTACTTGAAGAATATATGTTAAAAAATGCAAAAACAAATAATGAAAAAATATATTATATAAGTGATTACTTAGATAAATTTAAAGCAACCGTTTATAGACAAACTATGTTTGCTGAATTTGAATATATTATTCATAGTAAATATAGTAATGGGGAATCATTAACAAAAGATGCTTTATGTGATGAATATTACAAATTAAATAAAAAGAATTTCTCCCCAGTAGTTAATGTTAATGAAGAAATAAAATATGAATGGGCTAGAATTCCACATTTTTATACACCATTTTATGTTTATAAATATGCGACTGGTTTTATATCAGCAAGTTTAATCGCAGACAAATTATTAAGTGGAGATGAAAAATTCAAAGAAAAATATATTAAATTCTTAAGTAGTGGTGGATCTGATTATCCTTTAAATATTCTTAAAAATTTAGGAATAGATATTGAGGATGAAGAAACTTTAAATCATGCTTATAATATATTTAAAGAAAAGATTAAAATGCTTGAAAATTTAACAAAATAGAGGTGAATTATGGCTAAAAGAGATTATTATGAGGTTTTGGGAGTTCCCAAAACTGCAACTGATCAAGAAATAAAGAGTGCTTTTAGAAAACTAGCTAAAAAATACCATCCTGATGTATGTAAAGATCCAGATGGTGCGGAAAAATTTAAAGAAGCACAAGAAGCATATGCTGTTTTATCTGATGCAGGAAGAAGAAAAACATATGATCAATTTGGTCATGCTGCATTTGAACAAGGTGGTCCTGGAAATCCCGGAGGTTATTCATCAGGAGGATATGATTTTAGCGGATTTGATTTTTCTTCAATTTTTGATGAGATTTTTGGAAGAAGTGATAATAATTTTTCATCATTTGGCTTTGAAGATTTCTTTGGCGGTGGAAATAGAAGAAAATCCAATCGTGCTAAAAATGGTAGGGATGTTGGATACTTATTAGAAATAACATTTGAGGAAGCAGTATTTGGATGTAAAAAAGATATTGAAATAGAAGTAACTGATAACTGTCCTGAATGTAATGGAATGGGTGGACTTGGAGAAGAAACTTGTTCTGTATGTGGCGGAAGTGGCACTGAAGTTAAACAGGCAAGCACAGTGTTTGGAACATTTCAAACAAGAACTACTTGTCATGCTTGCGGAGGAGCTGGAAGAACTTTTAAAGAAACTTGTAAAAAATGTAGAAGTACTGGTAAAGTAAAAGTGGAAAAGACAATCACTATAACTGTTCCAAAAGGAATTGATAATGGTGAACAATTAAGAATAAGTGGTAAAGGTGAAGTAGGTACTAACGGTGGGGCTAATGGAGATTTATATATTGAATTTAGAGTTAAATCACATCCGTTATACACAAGAAAAAACAATGATATTTATATAGATTTACCAGTTACAATTTGTGATCTTGTACTTGGTACTACAAAAGAAATAAAAACTCTAGATGGTTATGTTGATTTAAAAATACCATCAGGTTCAAATTCTGGAGATATTCTTAAAATAAAAGGAAAAGGAATTGATAGTGGTTCATGGAAAAATGGTGACTTTTATGTAACATTAAAGTTAATAACTCCAACTAAATTGACAAGAGAACAAAGAAAATTATTTGAAAGATTAAGTGATACTGATTTAGAAAACTATAAAGAATTTAGTGAATTTGAAAAACTAAATAAATAAGAAGGATATTCCTTCTTATTTATTTGCGTGAAAATTGACTTTTCGCACTAAAAATGGTATAATATCAAGCCGATTTAGTGGTAAGGGGTTATTATGAATTCACAAGAATATTTAAAAAAATTAAAAGAAGAAATCGATGATATTAATTACAAAATAAATAATAGTAAAAAAGTAAAACAAAAGATTGATTTAAAAAGAAGATTAGCTAAACTTTTAATTATCTTAAAGCTTATTTATCCAACTGTAGTCGCTGGTGCCTTAACTGCTGGCGCTTTAACATTGCTTGGAAACACCCCTTTTTATAGAGATTCTAAGAAGGAATCTCTAAGGATGAAAAAAGAGATAGATAGTTTACATAATGTTAGTTATGAATGTCAATATGAAAAATATGATAATGCTAAAAATACAATCTCAATAGTTGGTACATGGAAAAAATTAGATAACGGCTTATACGAAAGAATAATTGAAACATATACAATTGAAGATTTAGATGAAAATAAAATAACTGAATTGTTAAATAACCAAGAAAGAATCAATTCAATTGATGAATTATTTGATGAAAAACCTATAATAAAAAAAGAAGGTAAAAACAAATTAAATGAAGATGATTTGTACGATTCCCCTTATTTGCAAGCAATAATATATTCTGAGGATAAAAATGACATAATTGTTGTTAAAGAATCTATTAAAGTTAATATTCTTTTAACTGTTGGGTGGGTTTTTACAACTATTTTGCCTGCAATTGGTTTAACTACATTAAGAGATAAAATACGTAAATTTAATTTTGTGAATGAAGTTGAATTAGCAGATAAAAAGTATAGATATAATGAAAACGTGGAAGAACTAAGAAAAAACTTAGAACTCAAAGAAAGTAATTATAAAACATTAGTAAGGAAGTTATAATATGGAAAATAACGAAAGATTATATAAATTTATTTATCCAAATTCTAATGACCAATTATTAAAACTTTCTGGTTCTGATTTATGTAGATTATTTGATTTGACAAATACTAGTCATTTGGAATTAAGAAATAGATTGGGTGTTGATAAGTCTGTCACTTTTGGTTTGGAAATCGAAAGTGAAAGTGCTAATAAAAGTCAAATAAAGAAATTAATTACAGAGATGGATATAGAAAATGTTTGGTGTGTCGGTAGCGATCTATCTTTAAATGATGGAATAGAAGTTAAAACGGGAATTATGACAGATGAAGAAGAAACTTGGAAAGATGTAAAACAAGTTTGCTTAATTATGGATAAAAATTCTAAAATAGGAAATAATGCTGGAGGACACGTTCATATAGGTTCTCAAATATTAGGTGATGATACAAATGCATGGATTAACTTTATAAGATTTTGGGGAGTTTATGAAAATATAATATTTAGATTTTCTTCTGGTGAATTCTTGACACATAGGCCACATGAAGAAAGATATTCGAAACCAATAGCTAAAGAGTTTTTAAGTCAGTATGGTAATTTGAATAGTAAAGAGAAGAATTTATATTTTTTACTTCATAAATTTCGTTGTCAAGATAATAGAGACTTTGCAGTTAATTTAAAAAATGTTATTTGCTATGACCCTAAAACTTTAAAAAATAAAAACACTATTGAATTTAGATGTCCTAACGGAACTTTAAATCCCGTTATTTGGCAAAATAATGTAAACTTCTTTGTAAAAATGTTAAACTATTTTAAAAGTTCTAAATATGATAGTGGTACAATTGATAGAAGGTATCGTTTAATAAAAAAGCAAGATTTAAGTTTGAAAGATTACAATGAAATATATTTAGATCAAATGTTAGAACTTTGTGATTTAGTGTTTGATAACAATTTAGATAAACTATATTTTATAAAGCAATATCTTAAATCATTTGAAGTTTATAATGGAAAAGATGATTATATTGATACCAAAAGAAAAATATTTACTGAATAGAGGTATATATGGAAAAATATAAAGAAATTGAAAGAAGTATAATAACTAAATTTAGAAAAGATATATGGGCTAGATTTGTTAAAGCAGTAAAAGAATACAAATTAATTAATGAAAATGATAATATTATGGTTTGCATAAGTGGAGGAAAAGATTCGTTTTTACTTGCTAAATGTATTCAAGAATTAGAAAGGCATTCTGATATTAAATTTACTGCTCATTATGTTGTTATGAATCCTGGATACAATGAAAAAAATAATGAGATGATATTAAAGAATTCTGAAATATTAAATATACCAATTGAAATATTTTCTTCTGATATATTTAAAATTGTTACTTCTATTGATTTTAAAAGTCCTTGTTATTTTTGTGCGAGAATGAGGAGGGGTTATCTATATAGTAAAGCCACAGAACTTGGCTGTAATAAAATAGCTTTAGGTCATCATTTTGATGATGTAATAGAAACAACTCTTCTTTCAATGTTTTATGGTGCTGAAGTAAAAACAATGATGCCTAAACTTCATAGTGATAATTTTAAAGGATTAGAGTTAATAAGACCTCTTTATTTAGTAAAAGAATCATCAATTATTTCTTGGAAGAATTATAATGATTTGGAATTTTTAAATTGTGCTTGTAAATTTACGGAAGAAGCAAGCGTTGATGAAGAAAAAAGTAAAAGAAAAGAAATGAAAAAATTAATAAAATCTTTAAGAGAAAAGAATAAAGATTTGGATCATAATATATTTACTTCTTTAAATAATATTAATCTTAATTGTGTATTAGGAACCAAGAAAAATGGTAAATATGAAAGCTTTTTAGATAATTATGATAAAAAATAGAAAAAATTCAGAAAAATAAAAGTGTTTTGAAAAATTTTGACGTATATAATAAGTAGAGGGTTAAAATGGCAAATTTTAAAGATAATGAGCTTGTTAATAAAATAGTTGCTAGTAACAATATAGTTGACATTATAAGTGACTATATTAATCTTGAACATAAAGGCAAGAATTTTTTTGGTGTTTGTCCTTTTCATGATGATCATAGTCCTAGTATGTCAGTGAGTCCCGAAAAGAATATATTCAAATGTTTTTCTTGTGGTGCTTCTGGAAACTCAATAACATTTTTGATGGACTATTTAAGAATAGATTTTAAAGAAGCATTAAAAATTTTGGCTGATAGAGTTGGCATTTCACTGGATAATAGTTTTACTAAAAAGAAGGTTAATAGTGAATTAGAAGAATTATATAAAATAAATGAACTTGCTGTTTCAATATTTAAAAACAATTTAGCAAGTTCTAGTGGAAAAGAAGCAAGAGATTATTTGAAAAAAAGAGGTCTTAATGAAGAAACTATTAAATACTTTAATATAGGTCTTGCAATCAACAATAGTATTTCGAGCGCTTTATCTAGTAAATATAGTAAAGAAGTATTAGAAAATTTAGATTTATGTAAATCTTATGGAGATAAAATATATGATACATTCATAAATAGAATAATCTTTCCAATATGTGATAAAGATAAAAATGTAATAGGATTTACTGGTAGAATTTATAGAGAAGAAGACAAGAATGAAAGTAAGTATTTAAATACTAAAGAAACTAATATTTTTAAAAAGGGCAATATACTATATAATTTAAATAATGCTAAAGAATATATTAGGAAAGAAAAAGAAATAATAATTTGTGAAGGACAGATGGATACAATTAGACTTCACACAATAGGGTTTGATAATGTTGTATCTTTATCTGGGACAAGTATTACAAAAGAACAAATTGATTTAATCAATTCATTAAAATGTGATATAATATTGAACTTGGACCAAGACGATGCTGGTAAATCCGCAACAATAACACTTGGTGATGCATTTACAGCTTTAGGCAAGAATGTGAACGTTATAGTTTTTAAGGATGCTAAAGATACTGATGAACTGGTATTGAAAAAAGGTGAAGAATCATTTAAAAATGCGTATAAAAATAGAGTTAGTTTTATTAACTTCAAATTGGATTATTTGAAAAATAACAAAAATTTAAATGATTCAGTTGAATTATCAAAATATATTAACGCAGCAATTGATAGCTTAAATAAAATAAATGACGAGGTATTAATTGAACTCAAATTAAAAGAGATATCAGATAGATATGGTGTTAGTATTTCAACTTTAAAAAGTAAAATCATAAAAAAAGAAAAGAAGGTTGTTGTAAATACAAAACCTAAAGAAACAAAAAGATATACAGGGTATCAAAAAGCGGAATTAAGGATGATATATTTAATGCTCAACAATGAAGATGTAATAATATCATATGAGAATAATTTGGGATTTTTAGTTACACAAGAGTTCACTGACTTTGCTAATGAAATATTAGAATTTAAAATGAAAAATGGTGAATTTAACTTATCAGATTTTATTACATATGTTTATCAAAATGGTTTAAATAATTTGTTAAAAGAAGTTATGGAAGATGGTGGACCTGAAGACTATACAGAAGAGGAATTAGATTATTTAATAAATATAATAAAAAGAACTACTGTTGAAAATGAAATAAAAAGATTAAGAAAAATCCAAAAAGAAAGTTTAGATGAAGAAGAGAAAAAGAATATTGCAAAAAAAATAGAAAATATGAGAAAGGAAGTATTAACATGGTACAAGAAATAAAAACATTTGAAGAAAGAGTAAATGAGTTAATTGAAGAAGGCAAAAAGCAAGGATTTGTTACATATGAATCAATTGCTAAAAAACTTGAAGGATTAGATGTAGATAATAATTCTTTTGATGAACTTTATAATAAACTTACAGAAAATCAAATAGAAGTATTAACTGAAGATGAAGCAAATGGAGGAGAAGCGTTAAAATTAGATACAGATTTTGATGATATTCCAGATGATTCAAAAGACATGAGTGTTAAAGATAATGTTAGAATGTATTTAAAAGATATTGGTAAAATAAGTTTATTATCTTTAGAAGAAGAGCAAGAACTAAGTAGAAGAGTTGCAGATGGAGATGAGGATGCTAAAACCATACTTGCTGAGTCTAACCTTAGACTTGTGGTTAGTATTGCAAAAAGATATGTAGGACGTGGCTTATTATTCCTTGATCTTATTCAAGAAGGAAATATTGGTCTAATGAAGGCTGTTGAAAAATTCGACTATGGTAAAGGATATAAGTTTTCTACTTATGCAACTTGGTGGATTAGACAAGCTATCACAAGAGCATTAGCTGATCAAGCAAGAACTATAAGAGTTCCTGTTCATATGGTTGAAACAATTAATAAAATGGCAAGAATTGAAAGACAAATGACTCTTGAATTAAATAGAGAACCAACTGATGAAGAACTTGCTAAAAAAATGGGACTTACTCCAGATAAAGTTATAGAAATAAGAAAAATATCACAGGATCCAGTTTCATTAGAAACGCCAATTGGTGATGAAGAAGATTCACATCTGGGTGATTTCCTTGCGGATGATAAAATTAAGTCTCCTGAAGATTATGCTACTTACGAAATACTTAAAGATGAATTAAAAGATGTGTTAATGACTTTAACTAAAAGAGAAGAAGAGGTTCTTGAACTTAGATTTGGTTTATTTGATGGATCTTACCATACTCTTGAAGAAGTTGGTAAGAAATTCGGTGTAACAAGAGAGAGAATTAGACAAATTGAAGCAAAAGCACTTAGAAAATTAAGACATCCTTCTCGTGCTAAAAAATTAAAGGATTTCTTAATTGAATAAAAGAATAGAAAGAATAGCTTTATATATTTCTGAAAGTGATTCGGTTGCTGATATAGGATGTGATCAAGCGCTTTTATCTGAATTACTTGCTAAAAGAAAAATATATTCAGTGGCATCTGATATAAAAGGAGGTATTATTAAAAACGCAAAAGAAAGATTAAATAAAATTAATCTTAATGAATATATTTCTTTTATAATTAGTGATGGAATAGAGAATATACCAGATAATATAGATACATTGGTATTATCTGGTATGGGAACATATACAATCTTAAAAATATTAAAGAAAGCAAGAAAATCATATAAAAAGATTATTACTATTTCTAATAATAATCATGATATTTTAAGGAAAGAAATGTTAAAATTAAATTATAAAATAGATAAAGAAGAAATTATTTTTGAAAAAAATAAATTTTATAATTTAATAGTGTTTATCCCTGGAGTAGTAAAATATTCTAAAGAAGAAATCTTGTTGGGAAAAAATCACCAAAATATAGAATTGCTAAAAAGAAAACTAGAATTTGATTTAGATAAAAATAAAAAAATTTATAAATTAAGTAATAATAAGAAAGTACTAAATAATATAGATATTATTGAAAAAAAGTTAAAGTGTTATTAGAAATATTCCTGTTAATTTTATTAGGAATATTTTTTTTAAGCATAATTGGCCTAGAATTTTTTATTTCATCAACAATTTGGTTAGTTTTTGATTTTGAAAAAACACTCTTAAAATTGCCTATATTAGGTTTAATTTGTTTATACACTGGTATTGCTTTATTAACAACATTTATTGTTTTATGTGCTGTACTAAATATTTTACTATAATTAATATTCTTCAGAGTTTCAAACATAATAAAATCACCTAATATATTTTATGTGTTATATTTCATAAATTTCTTGAAATATCATTTTACAATAAAAAAAGTATATGATATAATAATTATTGTATAGAATAGAGAGGAGTGAAATTATGAAAAGTATTATTAATTTTATTCTTTCTATTGCAAAAAATCTATTTGAAGAAATAGCAATATTTGCTTATTCTATAGGATTGGGTGTGTTCAAGTTTTTTGATGTGATTTTTACATCTCTTTTTTCTATATTCAGTTCTATATTTTACGGCATATGGTTTATAGTTAAGAGTGTTTTTAAAGTTATAAAGTTTATATTATGGGATTCGTTTATAGTTGAAATTTTTGAAATATTTAAGTCTTTCTTTTTGGGAATATATTTTATAATAAAATTTATTTTGTATGACATTCCTAAATTTATTATTGATGGTATTATCAAGTTGTTTAAGGCAATAATAAAAAGATTTAAATCTACATTTGCTATAATAGGACAATTTTTCAAATCATTACCAGGAAAAATTAAAAATTATTTTGTCAACAAATTTAATAATTTGCAAATAGTAAAGTATTATAGAAACAAAAGAGATAGAGAATTAGAAGTACTATATATTGATAAGAATAGTGAGGATGCTAAAAGAAGCGAGGAAAAGCATGCTTATGAATATCTTGCTAGAAATAAAGATGGAAAATTAATTAAAGGATATTTCATGGCTTTATCAAAACTAGATACCCATTCTTATTTATTAGATGAGGGTTATGAGGTTTATGAAATAAAAACTAATAAATGGATTGATTTTATTCATGGAGAATCTTTGTTTCATAAAACAAGAATGAAAAACAAAGACTTAATATTTTGGCTTGCTCAATTATCTACATATATTAAAAGTGGAGTTACATTAACAGATAGTGTTAAGATTTTGGCACTTCAAAATAAAAATAGAAGATATAAAAGATCTTTTGATTCAATGATCTATGAACTTACTATGGGTGAAAGTTTTTCCGAAGCTTTAAGAAAACAAGGAAATTTATTTCCACCATTATTAATTAATATGATAAAAGCAGCTGAAAAAATGGGTGATATTGAATCAACTTTGGATGAAATGAGTCAATACTATACTGATATTGAAAAGAATAAAAAAGCAGTAATAGGTGCTATAACATACCCATTAATTATTTTAGTTTTTTCTATCGTAATAATTGCATTTATTCTTTGGTATATAATTCCTCAATTTGTTGATGTATATAATGGCTTGGGAATAAAACTTAACGCATATACTCAGTTTATTATTGATGCTTCGAGTTTGTTAAAACGAAAATGGCAATATTTATTGTTAGGTGTAATAGGTGTTGTAATTTTATTTTCTGTTTTATATAAAAATGTAAAAGGATTTAGAACAGCAGTCCAATATATATTAATGCATATACCTGTAATAGGTAAAATTATCATATATAATGAGATGACAATATTTTCAAAAACATTTGCAGCATTAAATAAGAATAATGTATTATTAACTGAAAGTATTGACATCTTAAGTAAAATAACTAATAATGAAATGTATAAGTTGATTATGTTTGATACAATCTCTAATTTGCTTAGAGGCGAAAAAATGAGTGAGTCATTTAAGAATAATTGGGCTATACCAGATTTGGCATATCACATGATTTCTACTGGTGAATCTACCGGCGAACTTTCAACGATGTTGGATAAAGTTGCAGATTATTATCAAACACAGCAAAAAGCAATGACTGATCAATTAAAAACATTTATAGAGCCAATAATGATAGTTTTACTTGCTGTTGTGGTTGGTGGAATAATTTTATCAATAATAATACCATTATTTGAATTATATAAAAATATAAAATAGGAGGGTTTTATGCATTATACTTTGTATGGAATATTAGTATTCATATTAGGCTTGATTATGGGAAGCTTTTCAGCTTGTATGGGATACAGAATACCAAATAAGATTTCCACATATAAAAAAAGGAGCTTTTGTCCAAAATGTAAAAAGCAATTAAAATGGTATATGAATATTCCAATTATTTCATATATATTTTTAAAAGGAAAGTGTGCTTATTGCAAAGAAAAAATAAGTTTAGTATATCCAATAGTTGAACTAACTTCGGCTTTTCTTTATTTGCTAGCATTTGAAACATATATAAACACTAATGATATTAATATTTATGCGTTTTTAGTGATGATAACATTTTCGACTGCATTTTTAATAACAACTGTTAGTGATTTTATGTATTATTATATAAGTGATAGAGTTGTATTAATATCTTTAATAATCATAATTTTATTAAAATATTTCTTTTTAGGATTTGAAGTAACACTAAATTCTATAATATCAGCTGCATCATTATTTGCATTAATGGTTTTTATAAAATACTGTGGAGATAAAATATTTAAAAAAGAGTCTCTTGGTGGAGGAGATATAAAACTTATGGGATTGATAGGTGCCGCAATTGGATTTGTTCCATCTCTTATATGCTTGTTTGTATCTTCTATAATGGGATTAATATTTTCTTTCTTCGCTCATAGCGATGATAAATCTCACATAATTCCGTTCGGACCATTCTTATTGATTAGTGCAATTCTTTGCTTTTATTTCTCAAACTATATTGAATATTTTTTAGAAACAATATTAAGAATAACATTATAAAAAAGTATCTAAAAGATACTTTTTTTGTTATACTAGAATTACATAGGAGGTCTTATGGAGAGAGCTATATTAATCGATGGAAATAATTTGTTATTCAGAAGTTATTATGCAACTGCATATACTGGAAATTTGATGAAAAATTCTAAAGGGGTTCCTACTAATGCAGTTTATGGTTTTATTAATATGATTAATAAAATATTAAAAGAAGAAGAACCAAAGTATGTTTTAGTTGCTTTTGATAAAGGTAAAAACTTTAGACATAAAATGTATGATAATTATAAAGCAGGAAGAATTGAAACTCCACATGAATTATTAAATCAATTTCCACTTGCTAAAGAATTTTTGAATTATAAGGGAATTAAATACTTGGAAATAGATGATTATGAAGCAGATGATATAATTGGAACATTTTCTAAAATGGCAGATGAAGATAAAAACTATGATGCAACTATAATAAGTAGTGATAAAGATTTACTTCAACTAATAAGTTCTGATGTTAGTGTAAAATTATTGAAACAAAAGGATTATATATATTATAATGAAGAAAGTTTTAAATTAGATTTTGGTTTTGATCCGATTCACATAATCGACTTGAAGGCTTTACAAGGTGATAAAAGCGATAATATTCCTGGCGTTAAAGGAATAGGAGAAAAAACAGCATTAACACTTATTCAAAAATATAATACTATAGAAAATTTATATAATCATATTGATGAAATAAAAGGTAAATTGCAGGAAAAATTAATTGTTGATAAAGAGAATGCTATTTTTTCTAAAACACTCGCAACAATTTATAAAGATATAAATTTTGATTTAGATTTTAAAGATTTAGAATTAAAAGAAGAAGATTTAAATAAATTATTATCTTTTTATGAAGAATTAGAATTTTATTCTTTTATTAAAAATATGAATATAAAGAAAGAAGAAAAAATAGATATTAAATTAAAAGATATAAAAGAATTGAATTCAAAAGAATTTGCTTTCTATCTTGAAATGGATGGGGAAAATTATCATAATTCAAACATTATTGGTATGTCCATATATGATGGAGAGTATTCTTATTATTTAACAGAAGAAGAAATCTTGAATAATAAAGATATATTTAAAAATAAAGTGTTCTCATATGACATAAAAAAATCAATTGTTCATTTGAATAAATATGGAATTAATATTGACTATACATTTGACACTATGCTTGCGGCATACATATTGGAACTTAATGTTAAAGATGATATAGCATATTTATCTAATCAAGATGGATATAATATACATTTTTATGATGAAATTATTTCAAAGAAAAAAGTATTAACTGATGAAGAAATAAAAGAGTCTATCATATTGAAATCCAAGTATATTTATGAAACAAAAGAAAAATATATAAATTTATTAAAAGAAAATAATCTATATGATTTATATTTTAATATTGAACTTCCATTAGCTAAAGTTCTTGCTTCAATGGAAATGAGTGGTGTATATTTTGATTCAAATAAGATTGATGATTTAAAAGAAGAAATAGAAATAAAATTAGATAAAATTTCATCTAATATTTATAATATGGCCGGTATGGAATTTAATATCTCTTCTCCTGCCAAGGTAAGTGATATTTTATTTAATAAATTAGGTATTGCCCCAGTAAAAAAAGGTAAAAAGAGTACGAGTACTGCTCATTTAGTTTTAACTAAGTTAATAGGTGAACATCCGATTGTTGAAGCTATTATTGAATATAGAAATTTGAAAAAATTATACACTACATATTTAGAACCTTTAAAAAATTATGTAATGGAAGATGGAAAGATTCATACAATATTTAAACAAAATGTCACTAGAACTGGAAGGCTTAGTTCAGTTGAACCAAATTTACAAAATATACCTATTAGATCTGAAGAAGGAAGAAAAATAAGAAAAGCATTTATTCCAAGTGAAAATAGTGTAATAGTTTCAGCTGATTATTCTCAAATAGAGCTAAGAATACTTGCTCATATTTCTGGATGTGAAAATTTAATAAATGCATTTAGTCATAAAGAAGATATCCATACGATAGTTGCTTCCGATATATATGGAGTAGCACCAGAAGCAGTAACAAAAAATATGAGAAGAACTGCTAAAGCAGTAATATTTGGAATAGTTTATGGTATAAGTGGATATGGTCTAGGAGATAATTTAGATATACCACCTAAAGAAGCCAAAAAGTTTATTGATAAATATTTAACTCTTTATCCAGGTGTAAAAGAATATATGAATAATATAGTAAAGCTTGCTCATGAACAAGGTTATGTAACAACTATAATGAATAGAAAAAGAACTATTGATGAACTTAAAAATACAAATTATATGATAAGGCAGGCTGGTGAAAGAATTGCTCTTAATACTCCAATACAAGGTTCAAGTGCTGATATAATAAAAAAAGCAATGATTGATGTAGATAATGCTTTTAAAAAGAATAATTTAAAGAGTAAAATGATACTTCAAATACATGATGAATTGATATTTGATACATTAAAATCTGAATTAAAAGATGTAATGAAAATAGTAACAGAAATAATGGAAAATGTTTATATATTAAAAGTACCACTTAAAATAGAAATAGATTATGGGGATAACCTATATGACGCAAAATAAAACAGTAATTAAATGTTAATTACTGTTTTTTTGTATTCGTTATCAATTATATTGTCATTTGTTATTATTGAATAAATTTTTGTAGCATTTAATTCATATGTAGATGTAATATATTTTTTATTATAATTATAAATAATAGGGTAATTAATTTCTTTTTTTATACTATGTAAATATTTTTTTCCTTTGTTATTAAAGCCTAGTATTCTAATATATTCAATATCCTTTATTTTAGATGTATCACTTTTTAATAAACTTATTAAAATATGGTTTAACATTCTGGATATTTTTGAATAATTATATCTTTTAGTTTTAATGTCTTTTATTAGCAAATCAATATAATCATATTTAAATATATTCTTTTTTAATTTATTAGATAATTCATCATTAACATCTAAATAATTAGTTAAATTATTATTGATTATTTTATATTTTAATAAATTTAAATATTTATTTTGATGTATATTTTTATCTTTTAGATATTTATAGGTTATATCAGGAACATATTTTTTTATATCTTTATTATTATAAAATTTTTCTCTTATATTAGAGGCACTTACTATAGAAGATGAATCTTTTTTATCATGATAATTATTTGTTCTTTTAATAGTTATTGGATTTATATTGTATTTATTTTTAATTATTTCTTTTATGTAGCTTACACCTAGTATATCATTAGGTGGTAGTTTTTCCTCATAATTATCATTGTTAGCATACCTCTTTAATAATTTTAAGTCATTTGATTCACTTCCGAATACAAGAGTATCTATTTTAAATCATTTAATATTTGTAAAGCAGCGTGAGCAAAAGTGTCGGCAGATTGTACTGTAAAAAAATATGGTAGTTCTAAAACAATATCAATGTTATTATTTAAAGCAATATTAGTTTTTTCCCATTTATTTAATATAGATAATTCTCCTCTTTGTGAGAATAAAGAAGAGGTAACACATATAATAGTTGAATCAGGATATAATTCTTTTATTTTATTAATATGATATATATGTCCATTATGAAAAGGGTTATATTCTGTAATTATTCCAATGACATTCATAAAATCACCAACTTTATTTTAACATATAAATTAAAATATGCTATAATTTTATTAATAGGAGATCATATGAAAAAATTAAAATTTATATTTACTATATTACTTAGTTTTTTATTTATTACTAATATAAAAGCTAATACAATCAATAGCATTGATATGGATGTTTATATTGATGAAATTGGTAATGCCAAAATAGTTGAAGTGTGGGATGCAAATCTTACACAGGGAACTGAAGGCTATAGACCATTTAGTGGTATGGATAATAAAGTTGTATCAAATTTTAGTGTTAGTGATGAAACCGGAAGAGTATATGATGTATTGGAGACTTGGAATGTTAATAAATCTTTTTCAGAGAAAGCATATAAGTGCGGTTATAATAAAGTATATGATGGAGTAGAATTATGTTTTGGAATATCTAAGTATGGTCATAAAACGTATACACTAAAATATAATATAAGTAATTTTGTAACTCAATACACTGATACTCAAGGAATATATTTTAAGTTTATAAATTTTGATTTTGATATTGATAGTGTTAAGATTAAAGTTCATTCAGACACTCCTTTTTCTTTAGAAAACTCAAAAATTTGGGCTTTTGGTTATGAAGGAACTGATGTATTTGAAGATGGTAGTATTGTAATGAATTCAAATGGAACATTATATTCTTCTAACTATATGACTTTACTTGTAAGATTTGAAAGTAATATATTTAAAACAGATAATTTATCAGATAAATCATTTGATGATATTTATGATGAAGCATTTTATGATGTTGATGATGAAGAGTGGCATGATGATGATATAGATGGATGGAACAATTTTAAAAATCAGACGCTTGGAGAAAAAATATCTACGATAGTTTTTGGAATATTAACTTTTATTTTTACTTTAATATTTAGCCCTTTCGGATTTATATTTTTAATAATATTTATAATAAGAAAAGGTAATTATTCTTCATTTGGTCAAACTTATAAATATGAAAATGGTAAAACTCTTTTAAATGAAAAAGACATAATGTATTATAGAGAAATACCATGTAATAAAGATTTAGAAAAAGCATATTTTGTTTGCAAAAATTATAATGTTGTAAATCAAAAAACTTTAAAAAAAGGCTTAATGGGAGCAATTATATTAAGATGGATTAAAAATAAATATATAACTGTTGTCCCTACTAAAAAAGGATTATTTAGTATAAAAGATAATAATTATGCACTTGATTTTAATAATATGACACATGCTGATAATGAAATTGAAACTGAATTATATAATATGATGTTATCAGCAGCTGGACATAATAAATTACTTGAACCTAAAGAATTAGAAAAATGGTCTAAAAATCATTATAGTAAAATAGATTCTTGGTATAATTCCATATTAATTAAAAAAGACAAAGAATTAATGAATAATGGATTAATTATAGAAAAGGAATGGGAAGTTAAGGGATTCTTCGGTGGTAATAAAATGAAAAAGTTTAAAACTTTAACTTCTAGTTTAAAAACCGAAGCTGAACATTTAGTTGGATTTAAAAAATTCTTGCTTGATTTTAGTATAATGCCAGAAAGAGAATATAAAGAAGTAGCTGTTTGGGAAGAATACTTAATATTTGCTAATCTTTTGGGTATTGCAGATAAAGTAAGTGAACAATTTAGTAAAATATATCCTAAGTTTAATGAAGAAGCATCATTTGATATTGATATGGCTACTGTTATTGCAATAAATATAGCTAACACTTCATTTAGAGGATATGATAGAGGTGTTGCTGCAGCAAGGGCAAGAGACTATAGCGGAGGATCAAACTGGAGTGGTGGTGGAGGTTCATCATTTTCAATTGGTGGATCATCATCTGGAGGATCTTCTGGAGGGGGATTTAGATAAAAGGGAGTTTACCCCTTTTTATTTACTTAAATAAGAATTTATGTTAATATAATGTTGTCTTGAAAAGAGGGGATATAATGTCTTTAATTAGTAAATTATCTTTAATAATAAAAGGGTCTATTGAAAAATGTGGATATGATTCTAAGTTTGTTGATGGCCCTTTTGTTGAAATATCTAATAGGCCAGATTTGTCACAATTTCAGTCAAATTTTGCGTTAAAATTTGCTAAAGTATATAAAAAAAGTCCAGTTGACATTGCAAATGAAATTGTTAATGTTTTAAATGAGGATTCTACTTTTTCAAAAATAACAGTAGATGGTCCAGGATTTATTAATTTAAATGTGAGTGATGAATATTTAATAAATTTTACTAATGAAAATAATTTAGTTTACCCTAAAAACAATAAATTAATATTTTTAGACTATGGTGGGGCTAATGTTGCTAAAAGTTTGCATGTTGGTCACTTAAGAAGTGCTAATATTGGTGAAGCTTTAAAAAGATTATGTAATTATTTGGGTTATAATACAATATCCGATACACATTTAGGGGATTGGGGAAGACCTTTAGGTTTAGTAATTTTAGAATTATCAAAAAGGCATCCTGATTGGCCATTCTTTGATTCATCATATGAAGGAGAGTATCCAAAAGTTAATATAACAAATGAGTTATTGGAAGAAGTATATCCTTATGCATCAAGTAAGTCTAAAGAAGATGAAAACTATTTAAAAGAAGCGCAAGAAATGACAGTAAGACTGCAAAAGCATGAAAAAGGTATATATGATTTATGGCTTCAAATAATGGATGTTTCTAAAAGTAGCATTAATAAAGTGTACAAAAGATTAAATACAACATTTGATTTATACAAAGGTGAAAGTGACGAGGAAGAGTATATTCCAGAATTACTTGAATATTTAAATAATATTAATATTTTAGAAGATAGTGAGGGAGCCAAAGTTATATTTGTTAATGAAGAAAATGATAAATTAGAAATACCTCCTATGCTTATATTGAAAAGTGATGGTGGAGTATTATATAGTACTACTGAACTTGCTACTATATATGATAGAGTTAAAAATTATCATCCAGATGAAATATGGTATTTAACAGATAAAAGACAAGAACTTCATTTTGTTCAAGCATTTAGAGCAGCATATAAATCTAAAATAGCCCCTGCTGATACTAAATTATGCTTTGCTGGTTTTGGAACAATGAATGGTAAAGATGGTAAACCATTTAAAACTCGTGATGGTGGAGTAATGAAATTAGATGATTTATTATCATTAGTCAAAAATGAATGTTTAAAAAGATTAAATGATAATATTATAGATAATAGGGATGAAATTGCTGAAAAAATAGCTATATCTGCCATTAAATTTGCTGATTTGTTACCAAATAGAGAATCTGATTATATATTTGATATAGAAAAATTTTGTGATTTAAATGGTAAAACTGGACCTTATATTTTATATTCAGTTGTGAGAATGAAGTCGTTACTTAATAAAGCTAAAGAATTAAATATTGGTTATGGTAAAATAAAGGCAATTGCAAATGAATATGACAGAGATGTAATGTTAGAATTAAGTAATTTAGATATTGCTTTAAACAAATCATTTAATTCTAAATCATTAAATGATATTACTGAATATTTATATTCATTAGCTACATCTTATAATAGATTTTATACAGAAAACATTATTCTTAAAGAAGAAGATAGTGATAAAAAAGAATCTTGGCTGTATTTAACTAAAATTGTATATGATGTATGTAATATATTATTAAATATTTTAGCTATTGATGTACCAGATAAAATGTAAAATATCAGTTTAACTGATATTTTTTTTATATAAACATATAATTAATTGGTGAACTTTATATGTTTCAAAGTATACAAAACAAAAGAATTAAGTATGTTTTATTAATTATGTGTTTGATTTTATTGATAGTGTT
>CAJOJR010000012.1 GCA_905235065.1 uncultured Bacilli bacterium | reverse complement strand
ATGTTATATAAAAACAATATAAAGAATATAGATGAGGAATTAGATTATAAAATGTATGATTATATATGTAAGAAGTTGAAATCTAAAGGATATACTCATTATGAAGTAAGTAATTTTTCTAAACCCGGGTATGAATCAATTCATAATTTAACTTATTGGAACAATTCAGAATATTATGGATTTGGATTAGGAGCTTCTGGGTATATTAATGGTGTTAGATATGATAATACAAGAAGTTTAAATAAATATATTAATCATGAATATAGATTAAATGAAGTTATTGTTTCTAAAAAAGAAGATATGGAAAATGAATTAATTTTGGGTCTTCGCAAATTATCTGGTGTTAATGTATATAATTTTTATGAAAAATTTAACGAAAATATTCAGGATATATTTAATATAAAAGACGCAGTTAAAAACGGATTATTAAAACTAGAGGGTAATTATTTAATGATACCTGAAGATAAAGTATATATCATGAATGAAATTATAAATAATATTATAAAATAAAAAACCTGTTTATCAGGTTATTTTTTATATGGCGGAGTAGGAGAGATTTGAACTCTCGCACCAGTTTCCCGGTCTACACCCTTAGCAGGGGCGCCTCTTCAGCCACTTGAGTACTACTCCGTAACTACTTAAATATAATACAATATTTTTAATTCTATGTCAATTTATAATGTTTACAAAAATCAATATTTATTATAAAATTAAATTGGTGATAATATGAAAAAAGGATTTACTTTAGTTGAATTATTAGCTGTAATAGCTATTATAGCTATTTTAGTAGTATTTATTGTTCCTAATGTATTAAATACTTATTCAACAAATAAAAGCACACTTAGTAAAATTCAAAAAGATCAAATAGAAAGTGCTACTGAAATGTATATTAATGATTATTGTATAAATCCAATATCTGATGATTATACTTGTCCCTCAGAATGGACTTTTTCTACTGATGAAAAAGGAATAAAGAAAGTTGATACTGCAAATATTGCTTTAGAAGAAATAGAAGATTATTTTGATTCTAGTAATATTAAAAATAATTGTACCGGGCATGTAGCCATTATTAGTGGTGAAATAGATCTTTCTAATATTACTTGTAATTTTAATAAATAAATATATAATATATAAGAAAAAAAGGAGTTTAGTATGAAATACACTAGAAGTGAATTAAGAGAAAAAATAATGATTATTTTATATCAAATAGATTTTTATAAAAAAGGAAATATGGAATATAGTATTGAAGATGTTATAAAAGAAAATCTTGATATAGAGAATGAGTTTGTAAAGAATATTGTGTATGGTGTTATTGAAAAAGAAAGTGAACTAATTAATATAATTGAGAGTCATTTAAAAGATTGGAGTTTTAAAAGACTTGGTTCTACTGACCAAGCCATTTTAAAATTAAGTACATATGAACTTTTATATACTGATACTCCTAAAGTTGTATCCATTAATGAAGGAATTGAGCTTGCTAAAAAATATAGTGATGAAAAAGTTGTTCCGATGATTAATGCTGTTTTAGATGGAATTCTTAATGAGGAAAAATAATGGATTACAAAAGTATTACTGAAATAAATGAACTTGTTAAAAGTATATTAGAAAGTGAACCTATACTTAGTGATATTTATGTAAAAGGTGAAATTAGTAATATTAAGTATCATTCAAGAGGACACCTATATTTTTCTCTTAAGGATGAGAATAGTAAAATTAATGCAGTTTTTTTTAATGTAAATAACAAATTACTCTTTGATCCTAAAGATGGGGATAGCGTTCTTATAAGAGGAAGAATAAATGTATATCCTGTAAGCGGTTCTTATCAAATAGTTGTTTCTGAAATGAAACAAGATGGTATAGGTAACTTATATGTTTTATTTGAAGAACTTAAAAGAAAACTTGCTTCAGAAGGATTATTTGATAGAGAACATAAAAAGAAAATACCAAGATTTCCTGAAAAAATTGGAATTATAACAGCCAAAGAAGGAGCGGCTGTAAGAGATATAATAACAACTATTAATAGAAGGTATCCTTTATGTGAAATATATTTATTTCCTAGTCTTGTTCAAGGTGATGGTGCCAAAGAAAATATAGTTCGAATGATACGCAAAGCTAATGAAACTGATATGGATGTTTTAATAGTTGGAAGAGGTGGGGGCTCTATTGAAGATTTATGGGCATTTAATGAAGAAATAGTTGCTAGAGAGATATATAATAGTAGAATACCTATAATAAGTGCTGTAGGGCATGAAATTGATTATACAATAGCAGATTTTGTTGCAGATCTTCGTGCTCCAACACCTACTGCTGCTGCAGAGTTAGCTGTTAAGAATAAAGAAGATATTGAGAATTATCTATCAGATGCAGTTACTAGAATGAATAAAGCTTTAACTAATAAAATTGATTATTATAGTGAAAAGATAAATAAATATAAAACTAATTATATTATAAATAATCCCATGAAGATGTTTGATGCTAAGATAAATTCTTTAAATTTAATGAAAGAAAAGATTATAAGACTTAGTAAAATATTTGATAATAAAAATGCCGAATTAAAACTACTAAAAGAGAGATTAAAACAAGTTTTTATAAATAATATAACCAAGAATCAAAACATTTTAGATCAAACTAAATTAAAATTGGATTTATTAAATCCTACCAATGTATTGGAAAAAGGTTATAGTATAATAAAAAAAGACAATAAAATTATTAAAGATAAAAAAGATTTGAATATAGGAGATAATATAAATATTATTATAAATAATGGTGAGGTATTATCTGAAGTGAAAGGAATTAAT
Source organism: uncultured Bacilli bacterium (assembly GCA_905235065.1). GTDB lineage: Bacteria > Bacillota_I > Bacilli_A > RF39 > UBA660 > CAJOJR01. The sequence continues at coordinate 15,594 of CAJOJR010000012.1, read as the reverse complement.
TGATATGGAAAATGAAACATTTGAAAATGCTTTATTAAAATTAGAAACAATTATTAAAGAATTAGAAAGCGGAGAGATTGACTTAGATAAATCAATTGATAAATATAAAGAAGCAACTGAATTATTAAATCTTTGTGATAATAAATTAAAAAATGCTACTGAAACAGTAAATAAAGTTTTAAATGATTCAGGCGAATTTGTTGATTTAAAAATAGAATAGGAATAAATTACCAATTCAATTATTGGTAATTTTATTTTAGAATTTTAGTTAATAATATAATTAGAGGTGAAGTATGTGAAAAAATTAATTACAACATTTTTAATTATATTAACTTTTCCTATGAATTTATTTGCATACTCGGAATCAGTAATACCTGGTGGAGAAAATATAGGTATAACCATTGAAACAAATGGTTTAATAGTAATAGGATTCTATAAAGTAGAGGGAGAATTCATTGGTAAAGAAACTCTCAAAATAGGTGATTCTATTATTGAAATAGAAGGAAATGAAATAAGTTCTATAAAAGATATGACTAAATTAATTAATGATAATGTGAAAGATAATAAAGTAAATATTACTATACTTAGAAATAATAAAAAGATAAATACATATTTACCATTAATTAGAGTAGAAAATGTATATAAAACCGGATTATATGTTAAAGAAAGTGTTACGGGAATTGGAACTCTTACATATATTGATCCATTTACAAAAATATATGGTTCCTTAGGGCATGAAATAATACTTAGTAGTACTAATAAAGGAGTAGAAGTTAAAACTGGACTAATTTATGAAAGTTTTGTTAATAGTATTGATAGAAGTGTGTCAGGTAAAGTTGGAAGTAAAAATGCTTCTATAAGATATAATAATAAATTAGGAACAATTATTAAAAACACTCCAGTTGGTTTATTTGGAAAATTTGTAAGTGATATTCCAGTAAAAGATACAATGCAAGTAGCAAAATTTAATGATATTGAGTTAGGTGAAGCATATATTTATACTAATATCGAGGGTGAAGAAATAAAAACATATAAAATTAATATAACAGATATAAATAAATCAAAAATAAAAACATCTAAATCAATAAGTTTTAAAATAGAAGATGATGAACTCACTAATAAAACTGGTGGTATTGTTCAAGGAATGAGTGGAAGTCCTATAATTCAAAATAATAAAATAATTGGAGCGGTTACTCATGTAGTGGTTTCTTCTCCAATAGAAGGATATGGAGTATTTATTAGAACAATGTTAGAAGAAGGAGAAAAATAATTTCTCTTTTTTTATTAATGTGATAAAATTATTTAGAGGTGACTCAATGGATAAAATAATTGAAAGCACTATTAGAAACGAAAAAAGAAGACAAAAAAGTATTATAAATTTAATTGCATCTGAAAACTTTGTATCAAAAGATATAATGAAAATACAAGGGAGTATCCTTACAAATAAGTATGCAGAAGGATACCCTAATAGAAGATACTATGGTGGATGTAAAAATGTTGATATACTTGAGGAATTAGCTATTAATTATGCTTGCAAATTATTTGAATGTAAATATGCTAATGTTCAGCCTCATTCCGGGTCTTCTGCCAATATGGCAATATATAGAGCTTTACTTAATCACGGAGATAAAGTTTTAGGAATGAATTTGACTCATGGTGGTCATTTAACCCATGGTCATAATATTAATTTTAGCGGTATTGATTATGAAATTATTGATTATAAAATAGATGAAAAAACTGGTTTAATAGATTATGAAGAATTAATTAGACTTGCTAAAAAATATAAACCTAAAATGATTATAGCTGGAGCTTCATCATACCCTAGAATAATTGATTTTAAAAAATTTAGAGAAGCAGCAGATTCTTGTGGAGCATATTTAATGGTAGATATTGCTCATATATCAGGTTTAGTAGCATCTGGCCTTCATCCAAGTCCTTTTCCTTATGCAGATATAGTAACAACTACTACTCATAAAACTTTAAGAGGACCAAGAGGTGGTATGATTCTCACTAATGATGAAGAAATTGCCAAAAAAATAGATAAAACAGTGTTTCCTGGTATTCAGGGTGGTCCTTTAATGCATGTCATCGCCGCTAAAGCCGAATGTTTTTATGAAGCAATGAGCAAAGATTTTAAAGATTATCAAATACAAGTCTTAAAAAATATAAAAGCAATGGAAAAAGTATTTGAAGAAAACAATTATGTAATGATCAGTGGTGGGTCTGATAATCATTTACTATTAATAGATGTAAATAAAACATTAGAAATCACTGGAAAAGAGGCTCAAGAGGTATTAGAAGACATTAACATAATCGTAAATAAAAATACAGTTCCTTTTGAAACTTTATCACCTTTTAAAACAAGTGGTATAAGAATAGGGAGTCCAGCAATGACAACTAAAGGATTCAAAGAAAGTGAGTTTAAAAGAATTGCTCAAATTATAATCGAAGCATTAAATAATTACAAAAAAGGTATAAATAATGCTTATTTAAAGAAAGAAGTATTAAAATTATTGAGGAGTAAAATATGATAATGAATGGTAAAGAGTTTTCTTCAAAAATACTAAATAGTATCAAAGAAGAAATTAAAAATTTAGATAAAAAATTAACACTTTGTGTAATTCAAATTGGTGAAGATGAGGCTAGTAAAGCTTATATTAAACAAAAAGAAAATAAATCTAATGAATTAGGTATTAATTTTAAGTATATTAAATTTAATGAAGAGGAGTCAGAAATTAATATTGAAAATGAAATATTAAAACTAAATAAAGATCAAAATATAACTGGTATAATCATACAACTTCCTGTACCAAATAAATTTAATACAAATAAATTAATAAATTTAATTGATTCAAATAAAGATGTAGACGGATTAACTAATATTAATAAAGCTAAATTATTAAATAATGAAGAATGTTTAATACCATGTACTCCTTTAGGCGTTATAGAGCTTTTAAAAGCATATAATATTGATGTTAAAGGTAAAAATGTAGTAATAGTAGGTAGAAGTAATTTAGTCTCAAAACCATTATTTAATTTACTTTTGAATATGGATGCAACTGTAACCATGTGTCACTCTAAAACAAAAGATTTAAAAAGTTATACAAAGAATGCAGATGTTTTAATTAGTGCAACAGGTAAATCTCATTTAATCAAAGAAGATATGATAAAAGAAAACTCTGTTATAATTGATGTTGGTATTAGTAGAATTAAAGGTAATTTATATGGTGATGTAGATTTTGATAATATAAAAGATAAAGTGTCATATATAACACCCGTTCCAGGAGGAGTAGGGCCAATGACAGTTGCGATGCTTATGAAAAATGTACTAGAAGCGTATAAAAAACAAAAAAATTAGTAAAATAATTACTAATTTTTTTATGAAAATATAAATGCTATAACTCCAGAGAACATACTTAGTACCATAACTACTACTAATACCCAAAGAGCTATCTTTTTTATTCTTTCTTTTGTTTTCTTTTTCATAAATACCTCTATAAAATATTATATCATAAATTAAAATATTATAAATATAATTAAGTATGAAAAAATTTAAAAATAAAAAAATACTATTATCTTTTATTATATTATTTTTAATTGGACTAGCCTTTGGATTAATATTTAATTTCTACATTTCTGACGTTGATAGAACGCTTATTAGTAAAGAATTAACACAGTATTTTTCAAGCATTAAAAATGAAATATCATACGGTGAAGGTTTACTTAATAGTATTAAAACAAATTTCTTGTATATAACATTAATTTGGGTTACTGGTATTATACCTTTTTTGTTTTTGATAAACTATTTCATAGTATTTTATAAAGGATTTTTAATAGGATTTATAATTTCATCAATTATAATGATATATAAATTAAAAGGTTTAATAATATCATTAGTATTCTTGTTTCCCCATGAGTTTATAAATATATTTATATTTATTACTTTAGGTGTTTCTTCAATAAAGTTTTCAAAAAAAATGCTAAATAAAATAAGAAATAATAATATGTTGGATTTTAATAAAGACTATAAAAATTATATAAAAATATATATACTGTTTATAATACTTTCTATAATAAGTAGTTTACTAGAAATATTTTTTAATTCACTTTTAATAAGACTTGTGATATAATTAACCGCGGAAAGGAGTATGCTTATGAAAGTAGTAGTTGGTATGAGTGGTGGAGTGGATAGTGCGGTTTCAGCTTATTTGCTTCAAAAAGAAGGCTATGAAGTAATTGGCCTATTCATGAAAAATTGGGACTCTAATATAAATAATGATCCTGAAGGTATAACTGATGGTATATGCCCTCAGGAGCAAGACTATATTGATGCTAAAAAGGTATGCGATGAATTATCTATTCCTTTATATAGAGTTGATTTCATAAAAGAATATTGGGATAACGTATTTAAATACTTCTTAACTGAGTTAGAGAATGGGAGAACCCCAAATCCGGATATAATGTGTAATAAATATATTAAATTTGATGTATTTATAAAAGAAGCGAGAAAATTAGGTGCAGATAAAATAGCTACTGGACACTATGCAATTATAAAAGATGGTAAAATCTATAAAGGTATTGATTCTAATAAAGATCAAACATACTTTCTATCTCAAGTAACAAAAGAGCAATTTAAAGATATACTATTTCCAGTAGGTAATTATACAAAAGATGAAGTAAGAAAAATTGCTAAAGAAGCAAATTTACCTGTATCAGATAAAAAAGATTCAACGGGTATATGTTTTATTGGTGAAAGAAATTATCAAAAATTTGTATCTAATTATTTAAAAGGAAAAGAAGGAGATATAAAAGATATTGATACTCTTGAAATAATTGGGCGTCATCACGGGCTAATGAACTATACAATTGGTCAAAGAAGAAACGTTGGACTTTCGGGTGATGAAAAAAGACATTATGTGTGTGGGAAAGATGTTAAAAATAATGTATTATATGTGGCTTTTGGTGATGATAATAAATATTTAATGTCTAATGAAGCTGTAATAGAAAATTTAAATTTTATTAGTGATTTGAGGCCTACAGAAGCAACTTGTAAATTTAGATATAGATCAAAAGATGTAAATGTTAAAATTGAATACAAAGATAATGAATTAATAGTGAGATATAATAGTGAAAAAGCTGTTACTCCTGGACAAGCATGTGTCATATATTATAATGATCAGATGATAATAGGTGGCATTATTAAAGAAGTTAGAAATGATGGCAAAAAGCTATGGTATTTATAAAAAACTAGAAAATTTTTAAAAACTGTGGCTTTTTCCTCATTTTGTGATAAAATAGGTGAGAATAAAAAAAGAAAGGAGGGAGCTCTATGGAATTCAGAAGTATTGATGAACTTAAAGATTACATTCACAAAAGAGCGTTAAAAAGAACAAAAATCAAATTAAGATTAGCTAGACATAATAAATTCGATACATCAAATGAAACTTTAAATGACTTATATAAAGCTTCATTAAAAGAAATAAAGCAAGAAGTATTAGAGGAATTTAAAAATGGAACAATTACTGTTCTAAAAGTAAAAACTAAAATCAAAACTAAATAAAATAATATAATATAAAAGGCAAAAATAAATATTTAAGTAAATTATTAAGTAAGTATTTTTGCTTTTTTATTTACTTTTTACTTGACATTTATTGTGTAAACATTATACAATAATTTTATAAGAGAGTAGGAGGAAATAAGTATGACTTATTTAAATGAATTATTACAAGAGGTTGGTATTTCCAAAGTGAAATTAGCTAAGTATTTAGGGGTTTCAAGACAAATGATATATAACTATTTAGAACTTGAGAACTTAAATAAATGGCCTAAAGAAAAAAAGATATTACTATTTAAATTATTTGATATTGAAGATGGTAGTGAAGAAACTTTGAAGAAAATTAAAGTGAATGCTGATTATTTAGAGCAAATTGAGACTAGACTTTATCAAAATATTAAAGAAGAAAATGATACAGAGCAATATTTTGATATGAAAGGACTTTCAAAAGAAGAAAAAAACTTGCTTAACGACATTATCTTCATTATTAGAGAAAAGTTTACTGATGAAAAAAAGGGTAGAGATACTTATTATACTTTCCTTTATTTATATCATGCATTACAATCTATGGATAATGTTCCAGAAATCAAATATATTTTAGCTTATTTTTCAAAGAAAAATGGTTTTACTGATCCTATGGAATTTAAGCTTGATGAAACAAAACAATTTATACTAGAAAGTATTATATTCACTGCTTTTAATCTTTATAATGATGGGGGAGCTACTAAAAGTAAATTAATTGAATCACATAACAGATTTGTTCAAGAAATTAATACAGAAAAAGAAGAAGCATTAACTAGAACACAACAATTAAATACTTTAAAGATCCAAGCATTAAAAGAATTAGGATATACAGATATAACTAAAGAGAATGCTACAGAAGTATTTACTAAGATTGCTGAGATACAATCAAGAAGACCATAAACAGTCTTCTTTTTTATTCACACGTTATTTCGCATAATATATATTATGTTAACTTCTATAAAACAAAATGATTTGTAAGCACTAGTATAACCCCTACTATTAAACCAATAATAACATATTTATCTTTTTTATATTTAAGTGATTCTGGCAGCAATTCATTTATAGCTAATGTTATCATTATGCCTGCAACTAATATTAATACTATTGATAATGTTAAATCAGTTATATAATTCTTAAATAATAAATAAGTAAGTAATGCTCCTATTGGTTCAGCAATACCTGATATTAATGAATATACTACTCCCCTTTTTTTAGAACCTGTAGAGTAGTATATCGGAACAGAGATAGATATTCCTTCTGGTATATTATGCATCATTATCGCAATTCCTAAACTTATGCCAAGTGTTATATCTTTATATGATGACATAAATGTAGCAATACCTTCTGGAAAGTTATGTAATAATAGGGCAATCATACTAAGTATCCCTACTCTATACAAATTTTTGTTTGATGTAGTGGATTTATCATACTTTTTAATGAATTTATTAATGATATTTACCGACAATACTCCAATTAAGAATATAATAATTGATAATATTAATCCTTTGAATAACCCAAAATATCTAATAAATTGAAATGATGAATTGGGTATCAATTCTATAATAGAGATTGATATCATTACACTCAGAGAGAAACTTAAGCAGAGTGTAATAAACTCCTCTACTCTCTTAATTTTTAAATAAACGATAAGACCACCAATAACAGTAGATAAACCAGCTATTGTCGATATTAATAAAGGAAATATAACGTTCATAATAAATTATATAAATATACATAAGAAATATTACAATAATTACCAAGTATCCCAATTATTGCCATATTATTTTAATTAAAATATACATTTATCATATTCTTTTGGAGATAATAAAAATAGGTGGTGATTAAAGATGGCTAATAGAACTAATTCAAGAACAAGTTCTAGAAATAACTCTAGAAACTCTAATTCTAGAAGTAACAGAGCAGATAAACAACAAAGATCAAGTAAACAAGAATCTAGAAATAATAATAGAAAATAGTTTTTAGCACAAAAAAAGAAGATGATTTATTCTTCTTTTTTTATTTCATTCATAAAAGATGTTCCATATTTTAAAGGATTTGAAATCCCAAAATTATCAAGAATTGTCGCTCCTATATCAGCAAATGTGTCTCTATCCCCTATTCTTCTTGAATTCATTATTGATGGACTAAATACTATTAAAGGAGTATTTTCTCTAGTATGGTCGGTTCCTTTAAAAGTAGGATCATTACCATGATCAGATGTAAATATTGCTAAATCATCTTGCTTCAAATTTTTTAAAAATATTGGTAAATAATAATTAAATTCTTCTAATGCTTTTAAATAATTTTCTTTATCTCTTCTATGACCATATTTTGAATCAAAATCATTTAAATTGGCAAAGCATAAACCATTAAAACTTCCTTTTGAAAAATCAATTAATTTCATCAAACAATCTAAATTATTTTTTGTTTTAATTGAATCTGTAACACCTCTATTATTAAACAAGTCAGCTATTTTACCGATTCCAATAGTTTTATATTCGTTACAAGATAATAAATCTAATACATTTAGAGGTGGATCTACTGTATAGTCATGTCTATTTGGAGTTCTAGTGTATATACCATTTTCAAAAATATAAGGTCTTGCGATAACTCTTCCTATGTTATATGGACTAATAGACACTATTTCTTTAACACGTTCGCATATCCTATATAACTCTTCAAGTGGTATTATTTTTTCATCAGCAGCAATTTGCAAAACAGAATCTGCTGAAGTATAAACTATTAAAGATCCGGTTTTTCTTTGCATTTCACCCAGTTCTTTAATGATCTCAGTGCCAGATGCTACAGTATTCCCTATTACGTCTCTTCCTGATATTTCTTTAATCTTAGAAATTAATTCTAATGGAAAACCATTTGGATAAGTTTTAAAAGGTTCATCCAAAACTATTCCCATCATTTCATAATGTCCATTTAATGAATCTTTTTCTAAATTTTTAGGTTTTAATTTTGAATACAATGAATACTTGGTTTGATTATTATTACCTATCAAATTTAAAAATCCCAATTTTTCCATAGTATTTAAATTATATTCAACATTATCAGTTATGTGTTTTAAAGTATTTGAACCAGTATCTCCAAATCTATCAGCATCTTCTGTAGAGCCAATTCCAAAACCATCTAATACTATTAAAAATATTCTTTTAAACATATTTATTCCTCCTTATTTGATCTTATCATATTTTCAAAATAACTCTTTTTTACAAAATCATTTGATAGATGTGTATATATTTCAGTAGTGGTAATATTTTCATGTCCAAGTAGCAGTTGTACGCTTCTTATGTCAGCTCCATTTTCTATCATATGAGTTGCAAAACTATGTCTTAATATATGCGGTGAAACTTCTTTTTTAATCTCTTTTTTTAATGCTTCTCTCTTTATTATTTTTAAAAATGCAACCCTACTTAAATGCTCTCCGTGATTATTTAAAAATAAGTAATTATTTATTTTTTTATTTTTTGGAAAAAATGAATTTCTATATTCTTCTATGTATATTTTTAAATATTTAAGTGCTATATCGCTTATGGGAAGTATTCTTTCTTTAGCGCCTTTACCTTTTATTAATACTTTGCAGTTATAAAAATCAATATCCCCTACTTCAAGACTCAGTATTTCACTAACCCTTGTCCCTGTTGCATACATGAATTCAAACATTGCTTTATTTCTATAATCAAATTTATCATTTAATTCAATACTTAATAATTTATCTACTTCTTCAATCGTTAAATATTTGGGTAATTTTTTACTACTTTTTCTTGTAGAAAAATATTCCATTGGATTTGTGCATATATATTTTTTCCTAAATATATATCTATAAAATTCATTTAATACAGTTATTTCATGATTTACGGAAGCGTTTGAATGAGTATTATTTAAAAAGGATAAATATTTTTCAATATCTTTGTCATTTACTTTGGACAAATCCTTTTTAATAAATTTTTTAAACAAATTTAAAGAATTAGTATAACTTTCTATAGTATTATCACTAAGTTTTTTAGTAAGGTTTATATAAGTTATATATTCATCTATCATTTTATCCATATATTTATTATCTCACAAAATTAATATTATAACAATTATAACTCATAACGTTTACATAATTAAATAATGTGATATAATAATTAAGCGCTGACCAAGGAGGATATATGGAAACAAATGATTTATATGTAGCAGTTATGTATGCTAAATCAAAAAAAGTAAATAAAATAATTCGTATGTTTTTGGTTACTCCAATTAAAGAGTATGGTCTTTTTTCAATTAATCCAACCATTAAAGGATATAAAGAAGCTATAACTGATACAGTTTTAATAAAAGGAATAAGCAATAAAGATATAAATAATAGAAATATAGAATGGGATATATTGGATAGAAAAGCAGATAATTTAATACCTGAAAGCGAAATTGAAAGATATATTAATATTGATAAAGTTGAAATGATAAAGTTATTAAATCTTTCAAAAGAAGAAGCCATTAATTTAACGACAAATAAACATATAAAAATAAAGACTAAATGTTAGCCTTTATTCTTTTATTTTTTTGTGTTCAATAGCTACTCGCTTATATTCGATACCTAAAGATTCCAATTTCTTATTGTAATCATATATAAGCTTTGCCCAAAATTTAGGATCTGATGCCCAACTAATTTCAGGGTTTTTATCTATTGAATATAATACACTAGTATCTGAAATATATCTAATGGCTTCGGTTACAGTTAAATCATAATCTTCTACTAATACTACTGCAATATCACAAATCATATTTAATTTCACATAAGCTAAATTATCTTTCATACATAATCACTCCATAGAGTTTATTTTATTATACTACACATTTAAAGTCAAACTAATATATGATAAAATAATTATAGGTGTTATTATGGAATTATTACAAAATAAATTAAGACCTAATAAGTTAAAAGATGTTATAGGTCAAACTCATTTAATTGGTGAAAACAAAATATTATCTAATTTAGTTAAAAACAAAAAGATTTTTAATATGATTTTATATGGTAAAAGTGGGATTGGTAAAACAACTATTGCGCTTGCTCTTATAAATGAACTTGGTATGAATTATAGAATTTTAAATGCAACAATAAATTCCAAAAAGGATTTTGATATAGTATTTGAAGAAGCTAAAATGTATGATGGATTGATATTGGTCGTTGATGAAATACATAGAATGAATAAAGACAAGCAAGATTTACTTTTATCATATTTAGAAAGTGGAATTATTACATTAATTGGACTTACCTCTGCTAATCCATACCATTCTATAAATCCTGCTATTAGAAGTAGATGTCAAATATTAGAACTTAAACCAATTTCCAATGAAGATATAATTAAAGCTATTAAAAATATTAAAAAAGTTTTACCTGATTTAAAATTAGATAAAAAAACTATAGAGTATGTTGCTTCTTTATCTAATGGAGATCTAAGATATGCATATAACTTAATAGAGTTTTGTTATTATAGTTTTGGACCTGTTTTCAATGTAAAAAATATTGAAGAGATTAATACTAAATCTAATTTGAGAAGTGATAAAAATGAAGATGAATATTATAATACAATTAGTGCTTTTCAAAAAAGTATACGAGGTTCTGATGTTAATGCCGCACTTCATTATCTTGCAAGATTAATTGAAGCTGGTGATTATGATATTATATATAGAAGAATGCTAGCAATTTGTTATGAAGATATAGGACTAGCCAATCCTTCAATGGGTCAAAAAGTAATAGCTGCAATAGAAGCATCAGAAAGGATTGGATACCCAGAACTTATTTTACCACTTTCTAATGTTGTAATTGATATGGCACTTAGTCCTAAAAGCAATTCAGCATACTTAGCAATTCATAATGCTATTGGTAGATTAAATGAAGGAAATATTGATCCTGTACCCAACAATATTTCAGCACACCCTATTAATTATATATATCCACATGATTATCCACCATATTATTATGTTAAGCAACAATATTTACCTAAGAATATTGAAAATGATATATATTACAAACCTAAAAACAATAAATACGAAATTGAATTAAATAAATATAATCAAATAAGAAAAGAGAGTCTAAATAAAAAATAGACTTTTCAGATTTTCTGTGATATAATATAAATCATTCAAGGAAGGGATTAAATATGATATGTAAAAAAATTGATACAATTGAAAAATTGAAGGATTTTATTTATAGTTCAAAGGATGAAATAGATTCATTTGGATTAGATAAGCAAGAACTTATTTCATTAAAAGAATACTTAAAGGGATTAAGAAAACTATACTCTATATATTCAATGAAAATTAAAGCGCCTTTTATATCAATTACTAAAAAGAATAATTGGATAAAAGATATACAACCTAATTTCAATCATTTTAGTAACTCAGTAATGGATATAATAGATTATAATGGGAATATTATAACTCTTAATAAAGAAAATGGTAAATATGTTGTACATCTAGATCCTAGATATAAAGATGAAAAATTGTGTAAAGAATTTGCTAGTGAATTAGAAGAAATTGAAAATATTTCAGAAGAATTTGTGGTTGATGGTGAAGTCAATACTGCAAGTAATAATTTCTCATTAAGATTTCAAAACTTTGATACAATGGATTTAAGAATGAATTTACAAAACTTTATTGATAATAGTTTATCATATGAAAATGCCGAAGAATCTGCATTACAATACTACTCTACCTTCTTATCACAAAATCATATGTTAAAAGCAAATAAAGATAAAGTAATTAAAAAATTATATTTAAAAAAATAAGAATAAATATTCTTATTTTTTTATTACATCATTAATTATATAATTAGTAATTAATAATCCAGCAGTAGCTGGTACATAACATATAGAACCCAATCCTTCTTTGTTTTTAACAACTTCTATAGATGCTACTACATGTATTTTTTTCATTTCTGATTCAGAAAATTCTTTTCTAATTTTTTTGGCTAAAGGATCGTAAGAGGTTTTATTTAAAGTTGTAATACATAATTTTTCTGCGTCTAGCTTATTAGCAGTTCCCATCGAAGAAATCAATTTTATTTTTCTACTTAAACATTCTTTCATTAATAATATTTTGACTTTCACAGTATCGCAAGCATCAATTATATAGTCATAATTATCCATGAATAATAAATACATATTATTCTCATTTATAAATGTGTTTATTATGTTCACAGAGGCATTTTTATTAATTAATTTAATTCTTTTTTTGAATTCTCTTGTTTTATATTTATTTAAATTCTTAGATGTAGATATTATTTGTCTATTTAGATTACTTGATTTTATTAAATCTCCATCCACTAAAGTAATATTTTCTACTCCACATCTCACTAATGACTCAACAGCGTATCCACCTACTCCACCGAGTCCCAAAACAAGAATATTTAAATTTTTAATTTTTTTAATATTATTATTTCCTATAAGTAATTCTAATCTATCTAAATTCATATATTCCTTTCAAAAAAATAGCCCAAGGATACGAATGCTAACAATAATAAAACTCGTTTTCCGAGGTGGACATCACATAACTACTTTTAGGATCCTATAAATATAATAGTATTCAACACCAGTAGCTAATTAGATTTCCAATTATTTATTATGTTGGTTTATTTGGAGTTAGCTATCATTATTCTTAGGTATTTTTATTATATCATAAATAATTACTATATGTCTAATCCTTTTTTTAATCTTAATGTTTTATCTTCTTCAGTATCCGAATAAGATGATGCAATCCTTCCCTTATTTATATATAATCCATTTATTATTGTATTTATTGCATCATTTTTATTTTCCTTAGTACCTTCTACTAAGGATTTATCATAATCAATAGATAAAGTATTTAAATCAAATACTATTTTTGCTATATAGTTATACTCATGGTAATCCATGTCTATTTTTAAAATGATACTTTCTAAATTATTGAATAAATCACCTTTATAATCATTTATTATTAAGCATTTAGGATTTTCAAACATAGTATTGCCTTTAGAAATATTGTAACAATCTATAAAATGAATATATTTACTAATAAATTTATGATATTTCTCAGCAAAATTCTTATCTACTTGAATTTCATTGTTTGTCATGTAATACTCGTGATCACTAGTTGATATATAGCAATTGATATCATTATTTTTCTTTACTATGTTTAAATAACAAGAATCATTATCAACTATATTTGGATTATTAATAAAAAGTGTCACTTCCTTTTCATTATCCAAATCGGAATAATCCCAAACTTCAAACGATTCACCTAAATCAAATTTTGCAAGAGTATTTAATTCTTCTTTAAAAGATTTATACATCTTACCAAAAGAATACATAAATTCATATAATGAAATGAAATACTATTATCTATATCTGGCACTTCCAACGAAGAATTCTTATATCTTAATATATGTGAATCTCTAATTGATAAAGTTGTAAAATGATTATAATAGTCAATACATTTATTTAATTTATCCATATACCCCCATTTAAATACTAATATTCACAGTTATTAGGTGTTCTTGGATATGGTATGACATCTCTAATATTATCTACTCCAGTTAAATATATAAGAAGTCTTTCAAATCCCATTCCAAATCCAGAATGTACGCAACCACCAAATCTTCTTAAATTTAAATACCAATCCATTGCCTCAGGAGATATTCCAATTTCTTTCATTCTGGTTACTAATTTATCATAGCTTTCTTCTCTTTGAGAACCACCCATTAACTCACCCGCTCCAGGTACTTCTAAGTCTACAGCAGCCACAGTTTCTCCATCATCATTTTGTTTCATATAGAATGCCTTAATATCTTTAGGCCAATTCTTAATAAATACTGGACCATTAAAGTATTCAGTTATATATTTTTCGTGTTCTTTTGCTATATCTTCACCATATTGTGGTTCAAATTCCCATTTTACATCTGCTTCTTTTAATATTGTAATTACATCTTTATGATCAATTCTGGTAAACTTACTGTTTACTAATTTAGTTAATTTGTCTTTTAATCCTTTTTCTACAAATTTATCGAAGAAATCAATTTCAGTTTTAGCATTATCAAGTACATATTTAACCACATATTTAAGCATATCTTCCATTATATCCATATCTTGATTTAAATCACAGAAAGCAATCTCTGGTTCTATCATCCAAAATTCAGATGCATGTGTTTTAGTATTTGAGTTTTCTGCTCTAAATGTCGGACCAAAAGTATATGTTTTTTTATATGCAAGAGCAAAAGTCTCAGCTTCTAATTGACCACTAACTGTTAAGTTAGTCATTTTACCAAAAAAGTCTTTACTATAATCAATTTCACCTTTTAATTTATCTAAAGGTAAAGTTGTAACCTGAAACATTTGGCCTGCTCCTTCTGCATCACTAGCAGTTATTAATGGAGCGTGAAAATATACATATCCGTTTTCTTGAAAATATTTGTGAATCGCATAAGCAGCAATACTTCTTACTCTAAATACTGCTTGAAATAAATTTGTTCTAGGTCTAAGGTATGCGATTTCTCTTAAAAATTCTCTTGTTGGTCTTCCTTTTGCTTGTAATGGATAATCAGCATCACAGTTGCCTAATAATGTAATATTATTTGCTTTTAATTCATAATCTTGAGATCCTTTTGATTCAATAAAAACACCTTTAACCTCTACTGAAGAACCCAAAGCATACTTAGTTATTTCATTAAAATTATTAAGTGTATTATCATATACTATTTGTAAGTGTTCTTGAGTAGTTCCATCAGAAAAATCTAAGAATCCAAATTCTTTTTGATCTCTATTACTTCTAATCCAACCGTCAACAGTTATTTCTTTATTTAAATATTTATTTGAATCTCTAAATAATTCTATTAAATCCATAATCTCTCCTATATCATTGATAGATATTCAATTAATTCATCGAACTCCACTTTTTTATTTTCTTTTGTTAAATTATCTTTAACAGTTATATAATTTCCTTTAGCTTCATCTTCACCAATTATTAATACATAATTTGGATTTAAGTCA
>CAJOJR010000011.1 GCA_905235065.1 uncultured Bacilli bacterium | reverse complement strand
GATTATATACCAGTAACAAGAAATAGTGATTCGTCTGTTGGACTTTATGACAGAGTTACAGATACATTTACTGCGATAAGTGGTGCAGTAGCACATTAATAAAAATAAATTAATAGAGAAGATTATTTAATCTTCTCTATTTTTATTGTATATCCAATTGAACCAAGTATTTTAATTAAACTTTTTAAATTAGGTGAATGCATTTTTGATTCTATTCTTGCTATTTTTTCTCTAGTTGTTTTTGAATAATCAGCAAGTAACTGTTGCGTTAGATTGTTTGTCTTTCTTATAAATGTAAATTCTTTTATAAAGTCTTCTTCTAATTCATCTAAAGTTTTATTAATTTTTATATAATTTATTTCTCTCATAAATTAATTGTATCACATTTGATACGCAAAGTATATTGTTTTGTTGAAATGCTTTTTTTTGTATGATACGATTAAAGTACGAAAGGTAGTGAATCATGGATAAGAGATTACCCTCACAAGAGGAAATATGGTTAAAGCATTATGCTAAGGATGCTAAGGAAAATAGTAATAATATAGAGGTTGATAAGACTTTATGGGAAGTTTTAGAAGAAAAAATATTTGAATATGAGAATATTCCAGCAGTTGATTATTATGGTAGAATGATTAGAAGACTTGAGTTTAGAGATATGGTATATAATTGGGCTAAGTCTTTTAAAGCTATGGGTGTTAAAAAAGGTGACATAGTGCCTATATTTAGTACATTTACTCCTAGTGTTAGTGCGATGGCACTTGCTTTAAATGTAATTGGAGCTTGCCCAAATTTTATTAAACTTGGTTTAAGTGCTGAAAAATATAATGGTGAATTAAAAGATGGTAATTTTGCGATTATATTAAGCCCTTTATATAATGAAGAGATGAATAAATTCTTTAGCCAAGATAGATTTAAAAAAGTATTTGTCGCAACTCCATATGATGATATGGTAGGTCTAAAAAAAACTATTGTATCAGGATTAAGTAAATTAAAAGACTATAAAAATAAAACTGGGATACCTAAAAATTCAAAATATATTTGGTATGATCAAGCATATAATTTAGGTAATTATTATTTTGGAGATTTAAAACCAGAGTTTGTTAAGAATACTCCAGTATTTATTACATATTCAAGTGGAACAACCGGTGATACATTAAAAGGTACAATTGCGACTAATGAAACTGTCATAAGTCAAATGAGGCAAGGTAAATATGCAGATATGGGTTATGAAAGTGGAAAAGTTTGTTTGACTCAATTTCCTCCAACTGCATCAACTGCTCTTAATTGTCTGTTTTTATCACCATTTTATTGCGGAATGATTTTAAAAATGTATCCTTCTCCAAATTATAAAGAATTTTATGGTCAAGTTATGGAATCAAAGCCACATTTTTCTATTTCAACTGGAGCGGTTTGGAAAGAATTCTTTAAGGAATACTTAAGAAAAGGTAATAATAAGTCATTAGATTTCTTGAATGTAGCAGTTATTGGTGGAGATGGAGCAACTTTAGAAGAAATTAATTGGATGAATGAAATATTAGGTAAACACAGTGATCATAAAACAATGCATATGGGATATGGATTATCTGAAAGTTTTTCGGTTGTTACATTTGATAAACCAGGTTTAAAGTTTGATAAAGAACCAAATAATAAAATTCTTCCTACTATTGGAATTCCTTATCCTGGTATGACTGTAGGGGTTTTTGATGAAAATGGTAAAGAACTTGGATATAATGAACGTGGAGAATTATATGTTAAAACTAAATCAAATATGTTAGGTTACTATGGAAAACCAGATTTGACTGAAAAAACATATTCTGGCGATTGGATTAAAACAGGAGATATTTGTGAAATAGATGAAGAAGGTAGAGTATTTACATACGGAAGAAAAAATGATTATATTGAATACGGTGATAACAAACATGCATATTTATTTGATATAGCCAATAATATAAAATCCATTTCAAATGGAAGAGTAACAGGATGTATTATTAGAAAATATGAAGATAATAAATTATTATGTCATTTGGTTTTAAAAGATCAAAATATGGAAAATAATGCATTAGATTTAGAAAGTTTATTCTATACAATTAATGAGTACATGGAAGAATATTATGGTGAAGATATAAAAATAGTTGGATATAAACTTCATGATGAATTTAAGATAAATCCTGCTTCGCTTAAAACGAATAAATTAATACTAGATAAAGAATTAAATGATTTTTATGTTGAATTATATCAGAACTATGAAAAAGGGGATTTATTAACTCTTTTAGAAGAAAATAAAAAGCTTAAAATCTTATCTAAAAAATTAGATAGTAATAATTAATAAAATATGATAAAATTACAATAGGTGATAATATGGGAACTACGTTATTTTTGGGCTCTGCTTTAGCGTTTTCTATAACTTTGCTTGTTGTTTTTTTCAATAAGAAAAGAGTAAAGAGTATTGAAAATATAATTTTTATTTTTGCGGCGATTGTTAATTTTGCAGCTCTCATTATTGAATTAACTCTTCAAATAATGGTTTTAAGAACACCAGTTAGTGAATTTCAAACTTCAGGGTTAATAGAATATTGGGCTAGATTATATTTAGTAATAATAATAATGTGGTTTACAATTTTCACAATATATACAGTAGAAATATCCTTTACTCATAATTTAAAAGTTAACACAATAGTTTTTTCAATAATTTTTATAATAGCATCAACACTTGCGATTGTTTTACCAATATATAAATATAATGATGGTGTAGTTATATATACATATGGACCGGCAGTAAATGTCTTGAAGATACTTGGAGTTTTGTATATGTTGTTTTGGCTAATATGTTTATTTTCTAATTTTAAAGAGATAAAACAAAAAAAGTATTACCCTGTTATATTTGTTACAATATTTTTATTAGCTTCTAGTATTCTTCAAATATATAGGCCAGAAATATTACTAATTACAGTTGTTGGGACCTTAGCAACATACATAATGTATTTTACAATTGAAAATCCTGATTTAAAACTTATTAATGAACTAAATATAGCTAAAGATCAAGCTGATAAAGCTAATATGGCTAAAACAGAATTCTTATCAAATATGTCTCATGAAATAAGGACGCCATTAAATGCAATTATGGGATTTGGTAGTATTTTGCAGGAACACAAAGATTTATCAGATGATGTAAAAGAAGATGTTAATAATATTATAAACGCTTCTGATAATTTACTTGAAATAGTTAACGGAATACTAGATATATCTAAGATAGAAGCTAATAAACTTGAAATAATAAGTAGTGAATATGAACCAAAAAAATTATTTGATGATTTAGTTAAAATGAGTGAAGTAAAGCTAAAATCAATGAATAAGCCAATTGAGTTTAAATGCTTCTTTGATGAAACAATTCCTCCGGTTTTATATGGAGATCATGGTAGGGTTAAACAAATAATATTAAACTTACTTACTAATGCGATTAAATATACAAAAGAGGGATGGATTGATTTTAAAATATCTTGTGTTAATAAATCGAATGTAACAAGATTAATTATATCAGTAGAAGATACTGGTATAGGAATTAAAGAAGATAAAATAAACAAACTGTTTGATAAATTTGAAAGACTTGAGGTAGAAAAAAGTACAACTGCTGAAGGTACCGGATTAGGATTAGCGATTACAAAAAAGTTAGTTGAACTTATGAATGGTAAAATAGTTGTTCAAAGTAAATTTGGTAAAGGTTCTAAATTTAGTGTATCTCTAGATCAGAGAATAGTTAAGGATAAAAAAGAACTTGAAAAAACTGATGTTATTGAAATAGGTAATATAGAGTTTATAAATAAAAAAGTATTGATTGTAGATGATAACATAGTTAACTTAAAAGTGGCTAGTAGATTACTTGAAAAGTATAAACTTAATATAACCGAATCTACTAGTGGTAAAGATGCATTAGAAAAAATAAAAAATAATAAATATGATTTAATTTTACTTGATGATATGATGCCAGGTATGAGTGGTACTGAAACTTTAACTGAAATGAAAAAGGATAAAGAGTTTAGTACACCAGTTATTGCTTTAACGGCAAATGCTATTAATGGTATGAAAGAAAAATATTTGAAAGCTGGATTTGATGATTATATACCAAAACCAATTGATAGAATTGAATTAGATAATAAAATAAAAAAATATTTAGGAGGTAATTGATATGAAAGATGAAAATTTTTTGAGAAGTAAAGGAGTAGACATTGATAAGTCTTTAGAATTATTTGGAGACATTGAAACATATAATCTAACGCTCAATGATTTTTTAGGGGCAATATCAGAAAAAGTTGAAAATTTAGAGAAATATAAAGAAGCTAATGATATGCCTAATTATGCAATACTTGTTCACTCATTAAAATCAGATGCTAAATATTTTGGTTTTACTAAGTTAGCAGAACTCGCTTATGAGCATGAAATGAAAAGCAAAGCTAATAATATGTATTATGTATTTGATCATTTCAATGAACTAATTGAAGAAGTTAATAATGTCGTTTCAATAGTTGGTGAATACTTAGGTAAAAGTGTTAATACTTTTAATGTTGGGACATCTAAAGTGAATAATAATACTGATTCAATATTAGTTGTAGATGATTCAAATATAGTAAGAGTATTTATAGATAAAGTTTTTAGTAATGTTTATAATGTAATAAGTGCTAATGATGGAAAAGAAGCGCTTGACTATATTAATAATAATAATGGTTCTATTAAAGCAATGCTGTTAGACCTTAACATGCCTAATGTTAATGGAATAGAAGTATTAGAGCACTTTAAAAATAATGGACTATTTAACAAAATTCCAGTGTCTATTATAACTGGAGAAGATTCAAATGATGAAATCGAAAAAGCTTTAACTTATCCAGTAGTTGAAGTATTAACAAAACCTTTTAATGAAAGAGATATTAAAAGAGTTGTTGAAAAAACAATAAACTCAAATAAATTTTAAAGTGTAAAATGTTTACACTTTTTAAGTAAGATATAGTTGACTTTTAAAATATGTAAATTATGATATAAAACTTATAAGGGAGATTTTTATATGAAAAAAGAAAAAATATTTGAAATAACTACAATAAGTTCAATAATAATAGGTTTATTAGTTGTTATAATTAATAATTTGGGAATAACCCCTTATTCAGGATACTTTTTATTACCAATTATGTTATTAATCGCTTTTTATATATTTATGTTAAAAATAATAGGTATTAAAACAAATGATAAAGCTTATGTATTTTTAATACCAGTAATTATAATTATACTTTCTAATTTTATATTTAAAATTGCTGATTCAAATAGATTTTTAAATATATTTATTATACCAATACTTCTTTCTATATTTTTATTTATACTAGTGGATGAAAACAGGAAGATAACAAAGAATTCATTAAAGTGGATAATTGATTTATTTCCATCATATTTATTTTCTAATATGAGTAATATACGATTACCACTTAAAGATGAAAAAACTAAAACTAAATTTAAAAATATTTTAATAGGATTAATAATAGGTTTATTAGTTGGTGGAGTGTTAATATCATTACTAGCATCAGCGGATGCTTACTTTGGCGAAGTTATTAGTAAGTTATTCGGATGGTTATCAAGATTATTCAATTTTGATAATATGGTTAAAAATATTATTATATTTGTAAATGTATTTATAATATTCTTTAGTGTATTTATTAATTTAATCGAAAATAAAAATAAAGATGTTAAGATAAAAGAATTGAATATTAATAGAACTATACTTACAATTATATTATCAATAATGAATTTGGTATTTCTTTTATTCTTAATATCAGAAATATCTAAATTAACAGTTAATTTCTTACATATACCAGAAAGTTATACTTATGCCACTTATGCTAGAGAAGGATTCTTTGAGTTATTAGCTGTAACAAGTATTAACTTCTTAATAACAATATTAATAGTGAGTTTTAATAAAAAAGAAAATAGATTTAAGATTATTAATATATTATTAACTATATTATTAGCATTCTCAATATTATTAATATTTAATTCGGGATATAGACTAGTTCTTTATATACTTAAATATGGATTTACTATTCTTAGATTGCAAGTTGCATTGTTCTTAATTATGGAATTAATATTATTTGGATTATTATTTAGAAAGATTTATTCTAAAAAGCAAAAAGATGAATTTATGATATATGGTTTAATACTAATAATAACTTATATATTAAATGTTTATTTATGTAGTGAATGGTTTATTAATATATTAAATAAATTAGTAAATAAAGGTTAGAAATAATCTTTATTTTTTGTTTGTGATATAATATTAATGATATAATATGGATAAAGAAAAAAATACAATATTTATAATTGATATGTTAAATAGTACGGCTACAGTTTATTTTAGTACATTTTTTGTGTTCTATTTTTTTAATGTTGCTAATTATGAAATTGTACCGCTTGCTAAATACTATATAACAACATATTTATTTATTGGTGTTGCTTTTATGTTAATAAGTAAATTTATTAAGAATAATTATAAAGTGGAATTGCTTAGAATAGGTATTGCTCTTAAAGCACTTTATATAGCTTTAATTATGTTATTAAAAGAAAACATTATAAACTATATATTTATAGTGGCGATTATTGATGGATTATCTCAAGGGTTTTATGCTTACCCTAAGAATCTACTTAATACTGAAAAAATAACTAATGAAGATAGACAAAAATATAGTGGATTAATCAATACAATATGTCAAATTATTTCGATAGTTATACCTCTTTTATTAGGTATACTACTTACTTATTTTGATTATATTCAAGTAGGCAAAGCATTCTTTATATTATTTGTTATTATGTATATAGTTTCATTTAAATTAAAAGATAACAAACATCAAAAAAGAAAACTAGAATTTAAAGGGTTCTTCAAGTTAGTAAAAGTAAATAAAAATTTAAGATATGCTTTATTAAAACCTTTTTTATCAGGGTTGACAATCTCTTCCGGTGTTATGTATTTGATAATAACACTTTATAAAATTTATAATTTTAAAACAAATTTAAATCTTGGATTAGTCACTAGTATATGTTCGTTTATATGTTTATTAGGCTGTATTATATTTAGATTTATTAAAAAGAAAAACTTTAATAAAGTAATGTTGTTTAGCGGTGTTATATCATTTATTACAATTCTTTTATTTACATTTTTTCCAACGAGAACAAGTTTGATCATATTTATGTTTGTTGATAACATGTTTATAACATTTATAGCTTTAATATCTAATATGGTGGTTACTAATTATAGTAATAATAAAGAAATAAAAAAAGACTTAAAAGTAGAATTTTACTTAATTATAGATATTATGTTTATGGTATCTAGAGTATTAGGATACACTCTCCTTCTTCTTGTATGTTTATTTATTGGTAAAGAATATATAAACTATTTAATGATAATACCTGCAATATCATTGATTATAGAATCTATAATAATTTCTAAAAGAAAGCAATTGACAAGAACAATTGTTTTGTATATAATTATAATGTGAGTTGACTTGCCAAGAGCTCATAATACAATTTGCGTCGATAATTTATATTTTTAGGCAAGAAAAATATATCTATTCGAGGTATACCTTTAAAGGGTATACCTCTTTTTTAATAATAAGACAAGATTGTAGAAGTTTATTTAGAAAGGAGGTAGAATTATGAAGAACGAAATTATATTATTTGATAATCAAGGCGTAAAACTAGAAGTTAATATGAAAGACGAAACTGTGTGGTTAAATGCTGAACAAATGGCTTTATTATTTGGTAGAGATAAATCAGTAATTTCTAGGCACATTAAAAATTCTTTAGAAGAAGAGTTAAATGATGAAGTGGTTAGTGCAAAATTTGCAACAACCACAAAGCATGGAGCAATCGAAGGAAAAATACAAACTCATATGGTAGATTATTATAATTTAGATGTAATAATTAGCGTAGGATATCGTGTTAAATCTAAGAATGGTATTATTTTTAGAAAATGGGCAAATAACGTATTAAAAGTTATTTATTAAAAGGATATGCTGTTAATCAAAGAAGATTAGAATATCTTGAAAAGACTGTTAAATTAATTGATATAGCCGGAAGAATTGATAGAGATATTGAATCTGATGAAGCTAAAGAGATTATTAAAGTTATTAACAATTACTCTAATGCTTTAAATTTACTAGATGATTATGATCATAGAAAAGTTATAAAACCAAAAGGAACTAAGAATAATGAAAAAATAGCATATGAAAATTGTATAGATTTAATAGATTTATTAAAATTTAACAATGATAGTAATTTATTTGGTCTTGAAAGAAAAGATGGTTTAAAATCAATCATAAATAATATTTACCAATCATTTGGAGGAATTGATGTTTATCCTTCTATTGAAGAAAAAGCGGCTAACTTTTTATACTTAATAACTAAGAATCATACATTTATTGATGGCAATAAAAGAATAGCTGCAACTTTATTTATATATTTCCTAGAATTTAATAATATTTTATATAAGAATGATAAAAAAGTTATAGATAATAATACTCTTGTTGCAGTTACTTTGTTAATTGCAGAATCTAATCCTAAAGAAAAGGATATATTGGTTGACTTAGTTATGAATTTTTTAAATGGCAATGAATAATTAAAAAAACTAAAAAATGTTAAAAAACCCTTGATTTTTCAGGGGTTTTATCATATAATTTAATGCGTATATGACTGGCTGGGAGGTGCAAGGTTGCTGATACACTAGGTTAAGTTGTTGATTTAATTCAATATCAGGTAATTTGCATTTAGCAAGTCTATTAAAAATAATAGGCGAAGGAGGACAACAATATGTCAAAAGACAAAGTAAGAATTAGATTAAAAGCTTTTGATCATAGATTAATTGATCAAGCTGCAGCTAAAATTGTTGAGACTGTTAAGAGAACTGGTGGAGTTGTAAGTGGGCCTGTACCACTACCAACTGAAATTGATAAAATCACTATTTTAAGAGCTGTTCACAAATATAAAGATTCTCGTGAACAATTCGAAATTAGAACACACAAGAGATTAATCGATATCACAAGTCCAAGTAAAGAAACAGTTGAAGCTTTAACTCATTTGGATTTACCAAGTGGTGTTGATATTGAAATCAAATTATAATTAATGGAGGGAAATTAAAATGAAAGGAATCTTAGGACGTAAAGTTGGAATGACTGGTGTCTTCACAACTGACGGTAAACTTATACCTGTTACTGTTGTTGAATGTGAACCTAATGTAGTTACACAAATTAAAACAGTAGAAAAAGACGGGTATAATTCAATTCAATTAGGTGCTTTTAATAAGAAAGAAAAAGCATCAAATAAGCCTGAGTTAGGGCATGCTAAAAAAGCAAATACAGAACCTAAGCGCTTCTTAAAAGAAATTCGTGGTATCGAAGTTGAAAATTACGAAGTAGGTAAGGTTATAGGAGTTGACACATTCGAAGCCGGAGAACTTGTTGATGTAACAGGTACATCTAAAGGTAAAGGCTTTGCAGGTGTTATTAAGAGATGGAATCAATCTCGTGGACCAATGACTCATGGTTCAACATATCATAGAAGAGTTGGATCTTTAGGACCAATGAGACCTATGAGAGTTTTAAAAGGTAAGAAATTACCAGGACATTTAGGAAATGAAACGGTTACAATTCAAAACTTAGAAATAATAAGTGTTGATACTGAAAATAACTGCTTATTAATAAGTGGAAATATTCCTGGAGCAAAAGGTGGATATGTATTAATTAGAACTGCTGTTAAAGGTGGTAAAAATGCTGCTGCTGAATTGGTTTCATATGTAGTTGAAGAAGAACCAGTAGTTGAAAATACAGAAGCACCTATAACTGAAGAAGTAGTAGAAACTCCAGTTGAAGAAACTACTGAAACTTCAAAAGAAGAAGTTAAGGAGGCAGAATAATGGCAAAGATTAGTGTATTAAGTCTTAAAGGTGAAAAAACTTCTGACTTAACTTTAGATAAAAATATTTGGGATGCTGAAGTTAATGAACCAGTATTAACTGATGCTATTAATTTAACACTTGCTTCTTTAAGACAAGGTACTCATAGTACTAAAACTAGAGGAGAAGTTAGTGGCGGAGGTCGTAAACCTTGGAAACAAAAAGGAACTGGTAGAGCCCGTCAAGGTTCTACAAGAGCTGTTCAATGGCCAGGTGGAGGTATTGCGTTTGGTCCAACTCCAAGAAGTTATGACAAGAAAATGAATAAAAAATCTAGAAGATTAGCTTTAATATCTGCTTTATCTTCTAAATATCAAAATAAAGAATTAGTTGTAGTTGAAAATTTTGATTTAAAAACTAATAAAACTAAAGATTTAAATAATGTATTAAAAGGATTAAAAGTTAATAATACTGCTTTATTAGTAAGTATTGATGAAAATGTTAATTTAAATTTAGCTTCTAGAAACAATGAAAACTTAACATCTTTAAATGTTGAAGGTATCAATGTTTTAGATATAGTTAGAAATAATAACTTAGTAATCGATAAAGACAGTGTTAAGAAATTAGAGGAGGTGCTTAAATAATGAATTATGATATTTTATTAGCACCAGTTATTACTGAAAAGAGTCAATCTCTTGCAGCTGATAACGTTTATGTATTTAAAGTTTTAAAGAGTGCAAATAAAACTCAAATTAAACAAGTAATTGAAAAGAAATTTGGTGTTAAAGTTGCTTCTGTTAATACTTTAAATGTAGCAACAAAGAAAAGAAGAGTTGGAAAATACTCTGGAAGAACTAATGCTTATAAAAAAGCATACGTAAAACTAATGGAAGGCTCTAAAATAGAGTTCTAGTTAGGAGGATAAAATGCCAGTTAGAAATTATAAACCAATTACAAATGGTACAAGAAATATGAGCACTTTGGTTAATAGTGAAATAACTAAGTCTACACCAGAAAAATCATTACTTAAAAAAGCAAGAAAAACTGGTGGAAGAAATAACCAAGGTAAAATAACTGTTAGACATATTGGTGGCGGAGTTAAAAGAAAATATCGTATTATAGATTTCAAAAGAAATAAAGACGGTATTAAGGCGTCTGTTGCTTCAATAGAATATGATCCAAACAGAAGTGCAAATATTGCATTAATAAATTATGAAGATGGTGAAAAAAGATACATCATCGCTCCACTTGGATTAAAAGTTGGAGATAAAATTGAAAGTGGAGAAAATGCTGATATAAAAGTTGGTAATACTCTTCCACTTATGAATATCCCAGTTGGTACAGTAGTACATAATATTGAATTAAATCCAGGTAAAGGTGCTTCTATATGTAGAAGTGCTGGTGCTAGTGCACAAATTCTTGGTAGAGAAGATAAATATGTATTATTAAGATTAAAAAGTGGTGAAACAAGAAAATTCTTAGGAAATTGTAGAGCAACTATCGGAGAAGTTGGAAATACTGATTATGAGTTAGTTAACTTAGGTAAAGCTGGAAGAAAAAGACATATGGGTATCAGACCTACAGTTCGTGGATCTGTTATGAACCCTAATGATCACCCACATGGTGGTGGTGAAGGTAAAGCTCCAGTTGGACGTAAGCAACCAATGACACCTTGGGGTAAACCAGCATTAGGTTATAAGACAAGAAAATCTAAGAAAGCTTCAGAGAAATTAATAGTTTCTCGTAAGAATAGAAAATAAGGAGTGAAACTATGGCAAGAAGTTTAAAAAAAGGTCCTTATACATTTGATAGATTACTTAAAAAAGTAAGAACATTAAATGAAACAGGTAAAAAAGAAGTAATTAAAACATATTCTCGTCGTTCAACAATATATCCAGACTTTGTAGGACATACTTTCGCTGTTCATAATGGAAAAGATTTTATTCCAGTTTATGTTACTGAAGATATGGTAGGACATAAGTTAGGTGAATTTTCGTTAACTCGTAAATTCACTGGTCATGCTGGAAATGACGGGAAATAGGAGGATTAGAGATGGAAACATATAGTTTACATAAAGGGGCTATGATCGCACCTCGTAAAGCAAGAATGACTCTTGACTTAATTAGAGGTAAGAAAGTAGTAGAAGCAGAGAAAATATTATTAACTACAAATACAAAAGCTAGTCGCCTAATTAAGAAAGTTCTTGATAGTGCAGTAGCAAATGCTACTAACAATCTAGGACTTGATAAAAATGATTTATTTGTTAAAGAAACTTATATAAATGAAGGAACTGTTTTAAAAAGATATAAAATTGGTTCTCGTTCTAGAGTAGATAAGAGATACAAAAGAACATCTCATATATATGTAAAAGTTTCTAATGGTAAGGAGGACAACTAATGGGTCAAAAAGTAAGTCCAGTCGGATTAAGAATTGGAATTAATAAAGATTGGGAATCTAAATGGTATGCACCTAATAAAGATTTCAAGAAATATTTACAACTAGATATTAAAATTAGAAAATATTTAGATAAATGTTTAAAAGGTTGTTCTGTAGCTAATGTAGTTATTGAAAGAAATAAAAAAAGAACAAATGTAATTATTAGTACTGCTAAACCTGGTGTAATAATCGGTAAAGGTGGTGCTGATATTGAAAAGCATAAGAATGCTTTAAAGAAATTAACAGGTGAAGAAATATATTTATCAATAGTTGAAATTAAAGGTATTGATACAAATGCAGCTTTAGTTGCAGAATCTATCGCTATGCAAATTGAAAATAGAGCGTCTTATCGTTCAGCTCAAAAAAGAGCTATTAGAAACGCTATGAAAGCTGGAGCTAAAGGTATTAAAGTTTTAGTTTCTGGACGTTTAAATGGTGCTGAAATAGCTAGAAGTGAAGTTAAAAGTGAAGGAACAGTTCCTCTACATACTTTAAGAGCTGATATAGACTATGCACATAAAGAGGCAGACACAATTTATGGAAAAATTGGTGTAAAAGTATGGATCTATAAAGGTGAAATACTTCGTGCTAAGAAAAAGGAGGTGCCTTCAAATGTTGATTCCAAAAAGAACTAAATATCGTAAACCACATCGTGTTAGTTACGAAGGAAAAGCTAAAGGTAATGTAACTCTTACTCAAGGCGAGTATGGCTTAATGGCTAAAGAAGGTGCTTACATCTCAGCTAGACAAATTGAAGCAGCTCGTATAGCTATGACTAGACATATGAAAAACTTCAAAAGAGGTAAAATATTTATTAATATATTCCCACATTTAGCAAGAACTAAGAAACCTGCTGAAGTACGTATGGGTAGTGGTAAAGGTAATGTTGAAGAATGGGTAGCAGTAGTAAAAGCTGGTAAGATTATGTTTGAAATGACTGATGTTACTGAAGAAATCGCAAGAGAAGCTTTTAGACTTGCTGGTCATAAATTACCAATCAAAACTAAATTTGTTATGAAGGATGAGGTGAGTGAATAATGAAGATGGAAGAAATCAGAAAGATGTCTGAAAAAGATATTATGAAGAAAATTGAAGAAGACAAAGCTGAATTATTCAATTTAAGATTTGCTGCTGCTTCAGGTTCACTTGAAAAACCTCATAGAGTGTCTATGTTAAGACATGAAGTAGCAAGATTAAAAACAGTTCTAAAAGAACGTGAATTAGAAGGGTTAAAAAAGTAGGTGAATTATGGAAAAAGCAAAACAAGAACTTATTGGTAAAGTTGTAAGTAATGCATGTGATAAAACTATCACTATTGAAGTAGTAACTTACAAAAAACACCCATTATATGGCAAAAGAGTAAAAAGTACTAAGAAATATGCGGTACATGATGAAAAAAATGTAGCAAAAGTTGGAGATACTGTTAAAGTTGTATTTAGTAAACCAATTTCAAGAACTAAGAGATATATTTTAGATAAAGTCATCGAAAAAGCCGCTATTGTGGATTAAGGAGGACTAATTATGATACAACCAGAAAGTCGTTTAAAAGTTGCTGATAACTCAGGCGCTCGTGAAATTTTAGTTATTAGAGTAATGGGTGGAAGTAAAGTAAAAAGCGGAAATATTGGAGATGTAGTAGTTGGTACTGTTAAAAAAGCAATACCAAATGGTACTATAGAAAAAGGTAAAGTAGTTAAAGCTGTTATAGTAAGAACAGTACAAGGGGTAAAAAGAAAAGACGGAAGTCATATTAAATTTGAAGATAATGCATGTGTATTAATCAAAGATGATAATAGTCCAATCGGAACTCGTGTTCTAGGACCTGTTGCTCGTGAACTTCGTGATAAGAATTACATGAAAATCGTTTCACTAGCACCAGAAGTGTTATAGGAGGCTACTAATGAAGATAAAAGTTGGAGATATGGTAAAAGTTATATCTGGTAGTTGCAAAGGTAAAGAAGGTAAAGTAGTAAAAGTACTTAGAAGTGAAAATAGAGTAATAGTTGATAAAATCAATATTGTTAAAAAACACGTTAAACCTTCAAATACTAATGAAACTGGTGGAATTCTTGAAATAGAGGCTCCTATTCATATTTCAAATGTTGCCTTAGTTAAGAAAGAAAAGAAAGCAGCTAAAGAAGTTAAAAAAGAAACTAAGAAAACAGTAAGTAAAAAAACTACTAAAAAAGAAGAAAGTAAAAAGTAGGTGAATTATGGAAACATTAAAAGAATTATATAACAAAGAAATTCTTCCTAGTTTAAAGAAAGAATATGGTTATACTTCTGATATGCAAGTTCCAAGATTAGAAAAAATAGTTCTAAACATGGGAGTTGGAGATGCTTTAGCTGATTCTAAATACTTAGATGCAGCAGTTAAAGAATTAGAAGTAATTGCTGGACAAAAACCAGTTATAACAAAAGCTAAAAAATCAATAGCTGGATTTAAATTAAGAGAAGGAAATAAAATAGGATGTAAAGTTACTTTAAGAGGAGATAAAATGTATATTTTCTTAGAGAAACTTGTTAAAATAGCTCTTCCTCGTGTAAGAGACTTTAGAGGAATTTCTAAAGGAAGTTTTGATGGAAGAGGAAATTATACTTTAGGAATTAAAGAACAATTAGTATTCCCAGAAGTAGAATATGATAGTGTTATTAAAACTCGTGGATTAGATGTAGTAATTGTTACTACTGCTAAGTCTAATAAAGAAGCACTTTCTTTATTAACAGGGTTTGGATTACCATTTAGAAAGTAGAGGGTGAATTATGGCAAAGAAAAGTAAAATAGTTAGTTGGCAAAAAGGTTCTAAATTTAAAGCTAGAAACTATACAAGATGTGAAAGATGTGGAAGACCTCATGGTGTTTTAAGAAAATTCGGTCTATGCCGTATTTGCTTCAGAGAACTTGCGTATAAAGGTCAAATACCTGGTGTTAAAAAATCTAGTTGGTAATATTAGATGAATAAGGAATTAAAAAAAGAAAGTAAAATAATAAATAAATTGGGTTTTAAGAAGGGAGAAGAGTTATGGTAAATGATACAGTAGCAGATATGCTTACAAGAATTCGTAATGCAAATGCTATGAGATATAAAACAGTAGAAGTTCCTTCAACTAAATTAACAAGAGGTATTGCTGATATCCTTGTTAAAGAAGGTTATATCGCTGGATACAGTGAATCTGAAGAAGCAACTGCTGCCAAAATGTTAGTATTAAATTTAAAATATACAAAATCTAAAGAAAGAGTAATTACTGGTCTTAAAAGAATTAGTAAACCAGGATTACGTGTTTATGCAAAAGCTAATGAACTTCCAAGAGTTATTAATGGTTTAGGAACTGCAGTTATTTCTACTCCAGAAGGTTTAATGACTGATAAAGAAGCTAGAAGTAAGTCTCTTGGTGGAGAAGTGCTTTTGTACATATGGTAAGAGGTGAATATATATGAGTCGTATTGGAAATAGAGAACTTAATATACCTGAAGGCGTAACAGTTACAGTTGATAATAATGTAGTAACAGTTACAGGATCAAAAGGAACCCTTACTTTTGAATATAAAAATGCTGTTAACGTTGAAGTTAAAGAAGGAAAAGTAATTGTTACTAGAAAGAATGATTTAAAAACTTCTAAACAATTACATGGAACAACTAATTCAATAATTAAAAATATGATGGACGGAGTTAGTGCTGGATTTAAAAAAGAATTAGAAATTAATGGTGTTGGTTATAAATTTACTGTTCAAGGTAATAAATTAGTAATCAATGCTGGTTATTCTCATCCAGTAAATGTTGAAATTCCTAGTGGATTAAAATTAGAAACTCCATCTGCAACTGAACTTACAATAAGTGGAATTGATAAACAATTAGTTGGTGAATTTGCTGCTAATGTAAGAAAAGTTAGAGGACCAGAACCATATAAAGGCAAAGGTATTAAATATAAAGATGAACATATTCGTCGTAAAGAAGGAAAGAAAGCTGCATAGGGAGGTAAAGTATGATAAAGAAAGAATCAAGAAATGTTGCGCGTGTAGCAAGACATCAAAGAATTAGAAAAACTATTCATGGTACTAGTTCAACTCCTAGATTATGTGTATTCAAAAGTAACAAAGATCTTTATGTTCAATTAATTGATGACGAAGAGGGAGTTACTTTAGCAAGCGTTTCTGGAAAAGAATTAGGACTTAAAGGTGTTAATGTTGAAAACGCTAAAAAAGTTGGTGAAGAAATAGCTGCAAGAGCTAAAAAAGCTAAAATCAAAACTGTTGTATTTGATAGAGGCGGATATTTATATCATGGTGTAGTTAAAGCTTTAGCAGAATCTGCTCGTGAGAAAGGATTAGAATTCTAATGGAAAACAAAAAATTCGAAAAAAGAGAAGAAAAAAAGTTATATGAAGATAAAATTATATCTATCGGACGTGTTACAAAAGTAACTAAAGGTGGTAGAAATTTTAGATTCTCTGTAACTGTAGCTGTTGGAGATAGAAAAGGTAAAGTTGGAATTGGTACTGGTAAATCTAATGAAATACCAGAAGCAGTAACTAAAGCTATTAAAGCAGCTGAAAAAAATATGATTAATGTTGATTTAGTTGATAATAGAACAATTTCTCATGAAGTTATTGGAACTTGTGGAGCAGCTAAAGTATTAATTAGACCTGCTAAAGAAGGTAGAGGAATTATAGCTGGTGGACCAGTTCGTATTATATTAGAACTTGCTGGTGTTAAAGATGTAGTTTCTAAATCTTTAGGAAGTAATACTAAAATTAATACATCACGTGCTACAATGGATGCATTATTAAAACAAAAAAGTGTTTCTCATTTAGCTATGCTACGTGATAAAAAAGAAGAGGAGATTAAAGGATAATGAAATTAAATGAACTTAAAAATCATCCTGGATCTACTCATAGAAGAAAAGTAGTAGGAAGAGGTCCAGGTTCAGGACACGGAAAAACTTCAACTCGTGGTGAAAAAGGACAAAAGGCTCGTTCAGGTGCTAGTATCCCAGCTTGGTTTGAAGGTGGACAAAATCCATTATATAAGAGAATACCAAGAAGAGGATTTAGCAATAAGAGATTTGCAAAGAGATATGCAATTGTTAATGTATCAGAATTAAATGTATTTGAAGATGGTACAACAGTTACACCAGAATTGATGAAAGAAAAAAGATTATTTACTAAAGGATATAAAGGAATAAAGGTTTTGGGAAATGGCGAACTTAAAAAGAAATTAACTGTTAAAGCTAATGTATTTACTAATAGCGCTATTAACAAAATCGAAGAGTTAGGCGGGAAAGCAGAGGTGATTTAAAATGTTTGCTACATTTAAGCAATTATTTAAATCTACAAATAAAGACTTATTACATAGAGTATTATTTACTCTTTTCTGTCTTGCTGTATTTGCTCTAGGCAATGCGATAACAGTTCCTGGAATGAAAGCAATCACAAATGATTTAGGATTCTTGGAATTACTTAATGCAATGAGTGGTGGAGGTTTAAAACAATTCTCTATATTTGCATTAGGTGTTATGCCATATATCAGTGCATCTATCGTAATTCAAATTCTTCAAATGGATATAATTCCTTATTTTAAAGAATTAAAAGAAATGGGTGAAGAAGGAAGAACTAAGATAAATAAAATAACTAGATATATTGGTATTGCTTTCTCATTTGTTCAAGGATTTGTTTATTCATTAATGTTTATGGGTAAAGGTTATCCAGCAATGGATTATTTGAAAATATCTATAATACTAACAGGTGGAACAGCATTCTTACTTTGGATGGGTGATCAAATCACTCAAAAAGGAATTGGAAATGGTGTATCACTTATAATTATGGCTGGTATTGTTAACACATTACCAAAAGTATTTATAGATGCATTTCAAGCTTTAATTCCCGGAGCATCAAACACAACAATTGGAATAATTTCATTTATACTATTTGTATTATTATACATAGTTATTATAGTTGGAGTTATATTTGTACAAGAAGCTGAAAGACGAATACCTATTCAGTATTCAAATAGAACGTCTTCTTCATATGGTGGAAGAGAGACATATTTACCACTTAGAATTAATTCTGCTGGTGTTATGCCTGTAATCTTTGCATCAACAATTATATCTCTTCCAACAGTATTAACATATTTTATTAAAAATACAAAAGTTTTAAATGTTATTAATACAGTATTTTCTACTGAAACTCCAGTTGGGTTTACAATATATATGTTATTAATAATAATATTTACTTATGTATATACATTTATGGTTTTAAGTCCAGATAAAATGTCAAAAGACTTAAATAAATCCGGAGGATATATTCCTGGTATTAGACCTGGTACCGAAACCAAAACGTATATATCAAAAGTACTTTCTAGAATTACATTCTTAGGATCTATATTTATAGCAGTAATTGCTGCACTTCCAATAATATTTAGTGCAACAACTAAATTACCAAGTTCAGTTAGAATTGGTGGAACAAGTATTTTAATCGTAGTAGGTGTAGTATTAGAAACTTATAAACAATTAGAATCATCAGTAGCAAGTAGAAACTATAATAAGAGGTAAATATGAATTTAATTTTAGTAGCAGCTCCGGCTGCAGGAAAAGGAACGGTTGCTGAAATATTGAATCAAAAATATGGTTTAATAGGAGTAAGTGCTGGAGAATTATTAAGGGGTGTTGACCCTGAAACAGAATTAGGTAAAGAAATAAGACAAATACAAAGTGAGGGTAAACTTGTTAGTAATGAAATAACTAATGAGTTAATGAAACAAAGGTTATCTATGAGTGATGTTAAAACAAATGGAGCAATCTTAGATGGATACCCTAGAATAATGGATCAAGTGTATGCGTTAGAGAGTATGATGAAAGAATTAAACTTTAATATTGATTATGTAATATATTTAAAGATTGATTATGAAACAGCTTTAAAAAGAACACTTGGAAGAAGGATATGTCCAAATTGTAAGAAAACTTACAACGTTTTGACAGGATATAATACACCTAAGGTTGAAAATGTCTGCGATAATTGTGGATGTTTATTAGACAAACGTAATGATGATAACGAAGAATCACTTAAAGTAAGGTTTAATTTCTTTAATGAAAACACTTTACCAGTAGTTGAATATTATAGAAACTTAGGTAAAGTTATAGAGATTGATTCATCTAAGACAATCGAAGAAGTTATAAAAGATTTAGAAAAGTCTTTAGGAGTATAAAATTGATTAGTATAAAAGCTAAAAAAGAAATAGAGTTAATGAAACATGCTGGAAAAATAGCTTATGATTTATTAATATCTATGAAAGAATTAATGAAACCAGGAGTAAGCACAAAAGAGCTTGACGATTATGCTTACAAATATATCATTGAAAGAGATTGTACTCCAGGTTTTCTAGGTTATGAAGGTTTTCCTGGAAGTATATGTGTAAGTATTAATGAAGTTGTTGTTCATGGAATACCTAGTGATAAGATTAAACTTAAAAATGGAGATATTGTTACAGTTGATCTTGGAGTTGTGTATAAAGGAATGCATACTGATACTGCTTATACATATATAGTGGGAAACACAACTAGAGAAAAAAGAGAATTAGTCGAACATACTAGAGAAGCTTTATATAAAGGACTAGATGTTATAAAAGAAGGTATTAAACTAAATGAGGTTTGTAGAAATATTGAAAGTGTTGCTCTAAAACATCATTATGCTGTATTTAGAGAATTAACGGGACATGGTGTAGGATATGACTTACATGAAGATCCTTACATTCCTAACTACAGTAATAAGGAAAGCGAAGACATAGTATTAAAGAGTGGAATGACACTTGCAATTGAACCCATGTTTGGTTTAAAAACAAAAAATATATGGATGTTAGAAGATGGATGGACAATTGAAACAGAAGACAAGAGTCCATCAGCACACTTCGAACATACAATTCTTGTAACTAAAGATGGTTATGAGATAATAACGGGAGAGTGAATAAATTGGCAAAAGAAGGTTACATTGAAGTAGAAGGAAAGGTACTCGAGTTACTTCCAAATTATGAATTCAAAGTTAAACTAGAGAATGAGCACGTAGTAATAGCCGGCGTTTCTGGCAAAATACGAATGAACAACATTCGCATTTATCCAGGTGATAAAGTGCTTATGGAAATACCAATTTGTGATTTAACACGCGGGCGTATAATTTATAGAAAATAAAAAAGGAGTGGAAATTTATGAAAGTAAGACCATCAGTAAAAAAGATTTGCGACAAATGCAAAGTAATTAAGAGAAAAGGTGTGGTTAGAGTAATTTGTGAAAACCCTAAACACAAACAAAGACAAGGATAAGGAGAATTTATGGCACGTATTAAAAATATTGACTTACCAAAAGATAAAAGAGTTGTAGTTGGACTTACATATATTTATGGTATTGGTCCATCAAGAGCTCATGAAATTTGTACTAACGCTAAAGTTAGTGAAGATATCAGAGTAAAAGATTTAACAGAAGAACAAATTAATGCACTTAGAAGTGAAACTGATAAATATGTTTTAGTTGGAGATCTTAAAAGAGAAGTTGAAATGAACATCAAAACTAAAATGGAAATAGGTTCATATCAAGGTGTTAGACATAAGAAAGGTTTACCAGTTAGAGGACAACACACTAGTAGAAATACTAGAACTCGTAAAGGAAAACCTAAAACAATAGCAAATAAGAAGAAATAGGAGGAAATGAATAATGGCATATAATAGAAGAAAAAGAAAAGCTAAGAAAAATATTGTTGTAGGTCAAGCACATATTCATTCAACATTTAATAATACTATTGTTACTATTACTGATGAAGATGGATGTGTAGCATCTTGGGCTTCAGCTGGAAGTATTGGTTATAAAGGTAGTAAAAAGAAAACTCCATTTGCTGGAGGACAAGCTGCTGAAACCGCTGGTAAGGCTGCTTATGATGCAGGAATTAGAAAAGTTGAAGTATTCGTTAAAGGTATCGGTGGAGGTCGTGAAACTGCAATTCGTTCATTACAAACCGCAGGATTAGAAATAACTGCTATAAATGATGTAACACCAATTCCACACAATGGATGTAGACCACCAAAAAGAAGACGTATGTAATAAGGAAGGGGAATTTATAATATGTTAAGATTTGAAAAACCTGAATATAAAGTTGTAGAATACGTAGAAGATAGTTTTTATGGAAAATTTGTTTTAGAACCACTTGAAAGAGGGTTTGGTAGAACAATTGGTAATGCATTAAGAAGAGTAATGTTATCAAGTTTACCTGGTAGTGCAATTACTAGAATTAAAATTGAAGGTGTTCTTCATGAATTCCAAAAAGTTGATGGAATTGTAGAAGATGTTACTGAAATAATTCAAAATTTAAAGTCACTAGTACTTAAAAATCATTCAGAAGAAGATCAAGTATTACATTTAAAATCTTCTAAGGAAGGTGTTGTAACAGCTGCTGATATTGATAAAAATGCAGAAGTTGATGTAATCAATCAAGATCTAGTTATATGTACACTTGCAAAAGGTGGATCAATAGATATGACTATGACTGTATCAAATGGTCGTGGTTATGTTGATGCAAGAGTAAATTCTAAAAATATTCCTGATTCAGAAGTTGGATCAATCGCTATAGATTCATTATATAGTCCAATTGAAAGAATTAGTTATGATGTAGAAGATGCTCGTGTTGGTCAAAGTGAAAATTATGATAAATTAGTTATGGAAGTTTGGACAAATGGTTCAATACATCCAGAAGAAGCAATTGCACTAGCTAGTAGAATATTAATTGAACATTTTGAAGTAGTAGCAAGTATTAATTCAATTTCAGATATGACTGGATTACTTGCTGATAGAGGAGATGATCCTATTACTAAGACATTAGAAACTGCAATTGAAGAATTAGATTTATCAGTAAGAGCATATAATTGCTTAAAGAGAGCTGGCATTCATACATTACAAGATATTACAACTATGACTGAAGATGAAATGATGAAAATTAGAAATTTGGGTAAAAAATCACTTAAAGAAGTTATGGATAAAGTTAAAGACATGGGTCTTAGATTCCGTGACGAAGAATAGGAGGTTATCATGGCATTATATAGAAAACTTAATAGAGAAACAAGAATTAGAAGAAGTATTTTAGCAGGTTTAACTAAAACAGTTTTAGATAATGGTTATGTTGAAACAACTGAAGAAAGAGCTAAAGAAGTAAGAAAATTTGTTGATAAAATGATTACTTACGGAAAAAGAAATACTTTAGTATCTAGAAGACAAGCATTAGCTTTCTTAAATAATGATTCTGAACTTGTTAAAAAATTATTTAATGAAATCGCTCCTACTTATGTTGATAGAAATGGTGGATATACTAGAATTATCAAGTTAAAAGAAAGAAGAGGAGACGACGCTTTAATCGTACGATTAGAATTAGTAAAATAACAGATTGTAAAATCTGTTATTTTAATTTTTATTTAATATTTTATTTATACTATAAAATTATTAAAAAATGTGATATATTATTTATTAGAGTAAGTGAGGATGTGATAACATGAAAGAAGAAAAAGAAAAGAAAGTAAAAAAAGTTGTTAGAAAAACATCTAAAAAAGAAATAGTTAAACCAGAAAAGAGAACATTAAGTTTTTCTTTAGTTGAAATGGTTGTAATAATCATAGTTGTTTCTTTAATTGTTAGTGTATTTAGTGGATTTTTAGTATTTAAAAATTATAATTATTTTTCCAATATAACTTCTCAAACTTCTAAAGATACTAATAATAAAAAGTTAAATGAGTTTATTGAATTATATGAAGAACTTAAAAACAAGTATGTAGAAGATCTTAAAGGTGATGAATTATTAGATGCAGCTACTAAAGGCATGTTTGATTATTTAGATATTTATACTAATTATCTAGATGTAGATACTACTACTGATTTACAAGATAGATTAAATGGTGAATATAAAGGAATTGGTGTTGAAATAACAAACAATGAGGAAGGACTTGTTGAAATAGTAACAGTATTCCCAAATACTCCTGCTGAAGATGTTGGTTTAAAACCAAAGGATTTAATAATATCTATAAATGGTGAATCTATGATTGGTAAAACTTCTTCTGATGTAGCAAACGCTATAAAAGGAAATACATCTTTAAAATATATTACTTTAGTATATAGAAGAGAAGGAAATGATAAAGAAGTTAAAATAGATCTTTCAAAGGTAATTATTCCTAGCGTTGAATCAAAAGTGTTGGAAGAAAATATAGGCTATCTTAAATTAACAACTTTTTCAAATACAACATATTCACAAGTTGAAAAAGAACTGAATAAATTAGAGAATAATAATATAAAATCTTTAATAATAGATTTAAGAGATAATACTGGTGGGTATTTACAAGCTGCTAGAGATATATCTGAATTATTTGTGGATAGAGGTAAAATTATTTATCAATTAAAATATAGAGATGGTAGAATTGAAAAAATAGAATCAATTTCACCTAATAATAGAAATTATAAAGTAGTAGTTCTTATTAATGAGGGCAGTGCTAGCGCATCAGAAATATTAGCACTTGCACTAAAAGAAAATTATGGGGCAACATTAGTTGGTAAAAGAAGTTTTGGAAAAGGAACGGTACAAGATACTTCAATTTTATCAAATGGATCTATGATTAAATATACGTCTGCTTATTGGTTATCACCAAGTGGTAAAAGCATAAATGGTGTAGGAATTGAGCCAGATATAGAAGTAGATTTAACTAAAAATGGCGATTCTCAATTAGATAAAGCAATAGAAACTATAAAATAGTTTCTATTTTTTATAAATTATATGATATAATGTTGTTAGGAGGAGTGTCTTATGAAATTATCAGTAGGAGACACGCTTGCAATTCATTGTTATAAACACAATGGTGAACTTTATAAAACTTGGGATAAAGCATTAATCCTTGATATTAAAAAAGATTATATAGTTTTAGGAAATGACAACGTTTTAGTAACAAAGAGTGATGGTAGAGTTTGGAGAACTAAAGAACCAGCTATTATGTTTTTTTATAAAGATAGATGGTTTAACATTATTGCTCAATTAAAAGAGAATGGTTTATTTTATTATTGTAATATCGCAAGTCCATATATAATGGATAATAGAATATTAAAATATATAGACTATGATTTAGATTTGAGAGTTTTTCCAGATGGGGCATTTAAGATATTAGATAGAAATGAATATAATTATCATAAAAAGCTAATGAATTATCCGAAAGAGATAAACTTTATAATAAAAAGCGAGTTGTCTTCATTAATTGAAAAAAAGAAAAATAATGAACATCCATTTGATAAAGAACTTATTGAAAACTATTTTAAAATTTTTTTGAAATTAAGTAATTAAAATGAATTTTATGAATATAATATTATGTAAAATTCATTTTTTTACTGCACAAATCCATTAAAATATGCCAAAAATCGCAAAAAAACAAAAAAAATAAAAAAAAATGAAAAAAGTTGTTGACTTTGATTTTTAGTTTTGGTATATTATATGGGCACAACCAAGAAAGAGACATAAAATTGATCTTTGAAAACTAAGTAAAATTTGAGTTTTGTAGTCAGGATAAATAAGTTAATTAATTCTTTAAATAATAAAGAGTTTTTTATTGAGAGTTTGATCCTGGCTCAGGATTAACGCTGGCGGCATGCCTAAGACATGCAAGTCGTACGAGGTGGCCCATTGAGATTGGAATGAAGTTGGAGAGCTTGCTCAAAGATGGAATGAAGAAGGATTTGGATTCTCCACCGAGTGGCGGACGGGTGAGTAACACGTGGGAATCTACCTTTAAGTTGGGGACAACAGTTGGAAACGATTGCTAATACCGAATGTGGTAGTAATACTAAAGGAGCCTTTAAAGCTTCGCTTAAAGATGAGCCTGCGGCGTATTAGCTTGTTGGTGAGGTAACGGCTCACCAAGGCGACGATGCGTAGCCGGACTGAGAGGTTAAACGGCCACACTGGGACTGAGACACGGCCCAGACTCCTACGGGAGACAGCAGTTAGGAATATTCGGCAATGGGGGAAACCCTGACCGAGCAATGCCGCGTGTGCGATGAAGGTCCTCTGGATTGTAAAGCACTTTTATTAAGGAAGAACTGTGTGTATAGGAAATGATACATACTTGACGGTACTTTTTGAATAAGCCCCGGCTAACTACGTGCCAGCAGCCGCGGTAATACGTAGGGGGCAAGCGTTATCCGGATTTATTGGGCGTAAAGCGTGTGTAGGCGGTTTATTAAGTCTGAGATGAAAGCCCGAGGCTTAACCTCGGTTTGTTTTAGATACTGGTAGGCTAGAATGCGGTAGAGGCAAATGGAATTCCTAGTGTAGCGGTGAAATGCGTAGATATTAGGAGGAACACCAGTGGCGAAGGCGATTTGCTGGGCCGTTATTGACGCTGAGACACGAAAGCGTGGGGAGCAAATAGGATTAGATACCCTAGTAGTCCACGCTGTAAACGATGAGCACTAAGTGTCGGGCAACCGGTGCTGAAGTTAACACATTAAGTGCTCCGCCTGAGTAGTACGGTCGCAAGACTGAAACTCAAAGGAATTGACGGGCACCCGCACAAGCGGTGGAGCATGCTGTTTAATTCGAAAATACGCGAAGAACCTTACCTAGACTTGACATCCCTG
>CAJOJR010000010.1 GCA_905235065.1 uncultured Bacilli bacterium | reverse complement strand
TTTATCAAATAAAACATAATCTCCAACTGTCGGCTTAATATTTTTATAAAGTAATTTTCCAGACTCTCTACAATCAAAAACTTCTGTATCCGAAGATACAGTATATAAGTTTTTATTAATTTTTATTATTATTCCTTTATTCATTTGCTTCACTTGAACTTGGTTCTTCTTCTGGCTTAGTTGAAACAGTTAATGTAAAAGTGATTCCTGGAAGTACCACCGTTCCTTCAGGTCTACTTTGTGCAATAATAGTTCCTTCTTCTAAGTCAGCTCTTTCTTCATATTTAACTTGAAATTTTAAATCATTGTCATTACAAAATTTCTTAACATCATTTATTGTATAGCCAGATAAGAAATTAGGATAAGTAACTTCAACTTCTGGTATATAAAGAGTTATAGAACAAGTGTGGTCAGTACTTCCTTGTCTTACTTTAACTCCTGCAACTGGATCAGTTCTTAAAACTGTATTTTCTTTCTTCTTATCGGCTTTTTCAACTTTTTCTTTTTCGACTATAGTATTACAATTATATTTTTCTTTTAATACTGTCTGAACTTCAATATAATTTTTACCAATGTAGTCATCCATTTCAAAAGATTCAGGTCCGCTTGATAAATATATTGTTATTTTAGAACCAGCTTTTAGTTTTCTACCTACTTCAGGTGATGTTTTCACAACATATCCTTCTTCGATATTATCAGATGGTATATATTTAAATTCACCAGATACATCAAATCCATAGTCTGTTAGATAGTTTGCAGCTTCTGTTGCCTTTTTAGTTGAAACATCAGGTACCTCTAATGTTTTTACTTTAGACTTATCAAAATAAATAAACAAAACTACTGTTGTTATTATTACTAAGCCAGTAAAAATAGATGCTAGTATAATTAATACTTTATTTTGTTTTTTACTCTCTTCTTTAATCTCATCTTCAATTTTTTTAGCTTCTTTTTTATCAGCTGCTGTTACTTCTTGAACCATATTATCTAAAACTTTAGTTTCTTCTATATCTCTTTCAGAATACTTATATACATGCCTTGGTTCATCAATTCTCTCTGGAGATAAAGCTGTTTTTATATCTTCATACATTTCCCTAGCATCCTTATATCTATTCTTAGGATTTTTGGCAGTTGATTTTAATATTACATTTTCGATTGATTGAGGTATACTAGGTAAATATTTTCTTATACTTGGAAGTGGTTCTTTTAGATGCTTTAATGCAATTTCTACGGCATTTTCTCCTCTATAAGGAACATCTCCAGTTAAAAGTTCATACATAAGTATTCCCATTGAATATATATCACTTCTTATAGTTGAACCCTTACCATTAGCTTGTTCTGGTGGTAAATAATGAACAGAACCCATTACAGAATTGGTTTGAGTTAGTTGGGTTGAATTAAGAGCCATAGCAATACCAAAATCTGTTATTTTTATTATTCCATTTTCAAGTATTATTATATTTTGAGGCTTTATATCTCTATGAATAATATAAGCATCATGTGCATGTGCCATTCCATCTGTTATTTGTAACATTATATCAATTACTTCAGTAGTAGTTAAACTGCCTCTTCTTTTAAGTAATTGTTTTAATGTTCTACCAGGACAATATTCCATGACTATATAATATTGTCCATCATCTTCACCAACATCATAAACTTCAACGATATTTGGATGGGATAATGATGAGGCTGATAATGCTTCTCTTTGAAAACGTCTTACAAATTTTGGATCACTAGCTAAATCTCCTCTTAATATTTTGACCGCAACTTCCCTATCTAAAATATTATCATGTGCCAAATAAACATTAGCCATTCCACCTTCGCCTAATGTTCTTATTATTTCATATCTATCATTAATTTTAGAACCCTTTACTATCACTAGTCTCACCACTTTCTCTAATTAAATAAGCAATAGTTATGTTGTCATTTCCACCTCTAGCATTAGCTTTTAAAATTAATTTATCTACCCTTTCCCCTATACTCAATTCTTTTTCATTTAATACTCTTTCAATTTGCTCTGCTGTAACCAAATTAGTTAATCCATCCGAACATAAAAATATTTCATCTATATCTTTTTCTACATCAAAAATATCCATAGAAACTTTTTCTGAAGCCCCTAGGGCTTTCATAAGAACATTTTTTTGAGGATGACTCTTTGCTTCTTCTTCCGTTAATTCTCCAGTTTCAACTAATATGTTTACAAGTGTGTGATCTTTAGTAACTTTATAAATCTTTCCATTCTTCATTACATAACCACTTGAGTCACCAATATTACCAAATATAAGGTAATCATTAGTAAGTATCGCACATACACAAGTAGTACCAAGTCCAGTTGTTTCCGGATAACTTTCAGCATATTTAAGTATTTTCATGTTCATCTCATCTGTCATTTCTTTAAGCCAATTAACAGCTTCCTCTTTTGTACCAATACTACTTAATTCTGAAAATCTTTTACCCATTTCAGTAACAACCAAAGAAGATGCTACTTCACCGGCTTTATGTCCGC
Source organism: uncultured Bacilli bacterium (assembly GCA_905235065.1). GTDB lineage: Bacteria > Bacillota_I > Bacilli_A > RF39 > UBA660 > CAJOJR01. The sequence continues at coordinate 40,570 of CAJOJR010000010.1, read as the reverse complement.
CCATTCCATCAGCAACTATCATTAAATATTCAGAAGTTAAATTTTTAACAATTGTTACACTATCTTCATTATGGCTTCTAACTCTACCTGTATCTGTTTGATAGTATGTTTTCATAATTCCTCCTTATAAGACTTTGCTCTTAATTGACCACACGCAGCAGAAACTCCTGATCCCATTTCTCTTCTTATTGTAGCATTTATTCCACTATTAATAAGTATATCATAAAACTCTTTTATTTGCACATTATCGCTTCTTTTAAAATCATTATTCTCAGTTTCATTATAAGGTATTATATTAACATAAACAAGCATTCCCTTTAAAAGTCTCACTAATTCTTGTGCACACTTTACACTATCATTTACGTTTTTTATCATAATATATTCGATAGTTACCCTTCTATTAGTTTTAGCAATATAGTATTTAATAGCTTCAATTAATTCATTTATTTTATATCTTTTATTTATAGGCATTAATTTATCTCTAAGTTCATCACTTGGTGCATGTAAAGAAATAGCAAGATTCACTTGAGTCTTCATATCAGCAAATTCATATATTTTAGGTACTAGTCCACAAGTTGATACAGTTATTTTTCTAGAGCCCAATTCTACCATTTTAGGATTAGTTAAAATACTTATAAATTTTTCAAAATTCTCATAATTATCAAAAGGTTCACCTATTCCCATTACAACTATATTATCAATTCTTGAATTTATATCATTTTCTATTGTCAAAAGTTCTAATACCATCTCTGAAGTTGACAAGTTTCTTACTTTTTTAAGTCTTCCTGATTCACAAAAAGCGCACCCCATATTGCATCCAACTTCAGTAGATACACACAAACTCTTACCATAATCATGAAACATTAATACACATTCTATTTTATTACCATCTTCTAATTTTAATAAATATTTTTTAGTATCTATACTTCCCTCAAAAGTTTCAATAGTCAACAATTTAATTTCAAATCTTTCTTTTAAAAAGCCTATTAGATTCTTACTCAAATTACTCATCATATCAAAATCATAGACTTTTTTCTTATATATCCAGTCTATTATTTGATCTTTATTATATTTTTTAAATCCGTTATTTATTAATAATTCTAAAAGTTCATCTTCAGTATAATTAAATATACTTTCCATATATTACTCCAATACTATCTTTAAACGCCTTACACCAGCAGAAGAAGATTCTTCTTTTACTATGTGAGCATGACCTAATTCAGAAGTGTTTTTAACATGAGGACCACCACATATTTCTTTAGAAACATCTCCGATTGTATAAACTGAAACTAAAGAACCATATTTATCAGTAAATATTCCTTCAGCCCCACTATTTTTAGCCTCATCATAACTCATTTCTTCTCTTACAACATCAATACCCATTTTAATAACTTCATTTATTTTATTCTCTAAAATTGTTTTTTCTTCATCAGTCATTTTATGATCAAGAGGAAAATCCATTCTAAGTCTTTCAGGAGTTATATTACTTCCTTTTTGATACACAGAAGGCCCAAACATTTCTTTTAAACATGCAAGTGTTATATGAGCTAAAGTATGATATTTTGTAGATTCATATGAATTATCAGCAAGTCCACCTTTAAATTCTCCTTTAGATGCGGTTCTAGACTTTTCTTGATGTTCTTTAAATTTCTCATTAAAACCTTCTATATCCACTTTAAGATTTTTTTCTTCTGCAAGTTCAATAGTAAACTCTAAAGGAAAACCGAATGTATCAAATAATTTAAATGCGTTTGTTCCATCTATTGTGTTGTTCACTAAATGAGATGTTATTTTATTAAACATTCTTAAACCAGAATTAAGAGTTTTATTAAATCTTTCTTCTTCTTTTAATAATTCGCTAATTATATATTCTTTATTCCTAGATAATTCTTCATAATCACATGAATACTTGTCAATTACTGTATTAGCCAAGCTTTCTAATATAGAAGCTTCAACATTTAAACCTTTAATATATCTTATCATTCTTCTAATAAGTCTTCTAAGTACATAACCAGCTCCTGTATTAGATGGCGCAAGTTTATGGTCGTCTCCCAAAATAAATATGCTTGTTCTAATATGATCCATAACTATTCTAAATGACTTCTTATTATCTTCATATTTAAGATTAGTTAATCTTTCTAATTCTTCTTTAACATCTTTAAATATTTCAGTGTCATATACACTTTTTTCACCATTTAAAACAGTAAGGGTTCTCTCAACTCCCATACCAGTATCAACATTTTTATGTTCAAGAGGTGTGTATACTCCATTATTACAATTAAATTCCATGAACACATCATTCCATATTTCTAAGTATTTACCACAAGAACATGATGGATTACAAGACTCACTACATTTTGGTTTACCTGTATCATAAAACATTTCAGTGTCTGGTCCACAAGGTCCTGATCCACTTCCTAATTCCCACCAATTGTGTTTTTTACTTAAGAAAAATATGTGAGATTCATCAATTCCGCAAGATAACCATAAATTATAACTTTCATTATCTTTAGGAGCATTTTCATTTCCTTCAAACACAGTAAAATATAATTTATCTTTTGGAATATTTAAAATATTAGTTAAAAATTCATAAGACCAAGGAATCATTTCTTTTTTAAAATAATCACCTAAAGACCAGTTACCAAGCATTTCAAAAAATGTTAAGTGAGAGTCATCACCAACTGACTCTATATCACTCGTTCTAAGACATTTTTGAACATCACATAATCTTTTGCCCTCTGGATGAGGGTTACCTAAAAGATAAGGTACCAAAGGATGCATTCCAGCAGTGGTAAATAATACAGTAGGATCATTCTCAGGAATAATGCTAGCACTAGGTATTATTTTGTGTCCTTTACTTTCAAAAAACTTTAAATAATTATCAATTAATTCTCTTCTTGTTAATTTTTCCATAGCAACACCTCAAATATAAGTAAATTATACCATATATTTATTAAAATATGAAAGAAAAAGAAGTAAGAATACTTCTTTTATTACTGACAGCACACACCTGTAGATTCTAGACAGAGAATCCCATGAGAATCATAATAAAATGTTCTACCATTACATGTTGTTACTGTATTAGGAGTTCCAACACACGGACAACTACCTTGATCTTTTACTTTCCATTGTGCATATAAAGTTGTCCCAGAGGCTGAAACTGATTTATATAAGCTATTTGTAATTGTACCATCTGCATTAACATATTGAGTTCCGGTTCCACTTTTTCCAGTATAATATCCGCCAAATATATATTCACCGTTTGTGGGAGTATTAACTTTTGTCATAGTGGTTGTTAATGAAGAACTTGTATAATAAGTGTTCATTTTAAAAATGTAATAAGTTCCTGCTGAGCCACCAGAGCCACCTCTTTTATCAAAAATTACATGGATTACAGGTTTCCAATTAACTTTTAATTGAATTGTTTGATTTCCGGCTTTTAAATCAACTTGTCCCAAAGTTGCAAGATACGTAGCAGTATATGCATATCCTTGTTTCAAAGGACTTGAATTAGGATCACTTTTTATAAAGTATTCTTGATCTAAAGGAGCTGCATACCCCTGCTTCTTCCAGTTAAAGTATGACCCATTATAATCTACAAAGCCTGACGAAGATAAAGATTCACCATAATTGACTTTTTGAACATACACTACATTGTCTGATGTAGTTATTACGGTACCATATTGATTAACATTATAAGCGCTATTTGAAGAATTCCATTCTCCACCATTTCCATTATATTGAATAGATAATACATTTGCTACACATGTGTTACTTGATAAATGATATCCTTCACTACAAGTTTTTATTTTACATAAGTTTGTTACACTATTTGCACTCCACGATGGTGTTTCCCATGTTGCTACGTGTGCTGCATTTGAACAAGCTGTACAGCTACTTGATGATGATGCTCCTGTTGCACTCGTTGTTTTTCCAGCACTACATGCTGTACAAGATGAAGATCCGGTTGATGCATTATATGAGCCTTTAGCACAGTTTGTACAACTTGTTGCTCCTGCCACAGCATATTTTCCTGCTGCGCATGCGCTCCACTTTGCATATAAAGTAACCGTTCCACCATTTGTTGATGTTAAATTACTCACAGATTGTTGATTTGTATAACTAGTCCCACTTCCATTAGCCTCTGTATTCCATCCGTTAAATACATGGCCACTCAATTTGTATCCATTTGATGTCAACGCTTTAGAAACTCCGTATTCATGCGAAGAACTTGCTGTCGCACCAGTAGCACTTGAATTATTTTTATTATATGCCACTGTATATGTAATTGCAGTCCATTTTGCATATAATGTTTTATCACCTTTTGTTTTATATAATTCATTAACAAAGTTTCCATTCGCATCTATATACTGAGTTCCACTTCCAGATGTTGCGGTATAATATCCACCAAATATATATCCTGTTCTAGATGGCTTCGTTATTGACGATATTTCGGTTGTCAAATTAAGATTTGAGTAATATTTTGGGGTATTTTGTTCATAATATACTGCTGTTGTTCCTGCTGATGTTGCACTTTGATTATTTAAAGTTACTAAATATTGGTTGGCTCCCCATTGTGCATATAATGTTTGTGATTCATTTACTTGAGAAAGTAAAACCACGTTTCCACTTAAATTAGCCCAACCTTTGAAATTATAATCAGCACGTGATACATGTGGTTCTGACACAATACAACTAGTTGCTGAATTGTATATGGTACAACTCTCTTTTGGGGCTTGATCGCCAGAAAAAGTACCACCATTTGCATCAAAAGTTATTTCGACATTTTTCGATGTTATAGCATAATATATACCTTTACCAGGTATTGTATTATTATTAGTACTATTAATCATTATACTATCTCCAATATTTTTTTCACTATAAATTGCGTCTCTACTTGTATTCCATCCAATAATATTATAATCAGTTCTAGTTATAGTTGGAGCCTTTATTTCACAATCCTTATATGCCTCACACCCAAGATCATATCCAGAAGGTTCACCATCAGCACCATTTGGAATAAAAGAAACATAATAATAATTTCCTTCTTCATCTTCTCCCCACGTTGCTTGTGTTATTGACATATTTCTTTTTATTGTTATTTTTTCGTTATTTAATGATGAAGAATCAACAGGATTTATTACACACCCTATTGGTTCAGTTGCATCACTCGGACATTCTCCATCTTCTGTTATATACCCATAATATAATAATGTCCTTACTGGTATTCTTATTATTGTTGCACCCTCAAACTTAGATATATTATCTTTGGCATATAATTCAGCTGCTGAAATCAAAACTTCTTTTTTAGTTTCTAGTTCTCTCTTCTTTATTGATTTATTAATTGCCATTATAGATGGGATAGCTATTAAAAGTATTATTCCTATTATAGCTATTACAACTAATATTTCTGTTAATGTGAATCCTTTTTTCTTCATATCATCACTACCTTACTATTTCATAGTATCATATTTATTCAAAATAAAAAAGACTTTAATGGAGTCTTTTTTATTTTGTTATGATTATTTTGACTTTTTGAGTTTTAGAAGTGTATGATAATTTCAAATCATTTCCAGTTACTTTTACAGGAACTTCCCATTCACCCTCAGTCATATCTGTCAAGTCAACGTATGCTTTTATATCTTCCGCAGTTAAAGAATTTAATAGTGTTGAGGTTCCTTTTACTACTACATTAACTTTAGTATCATTTTCCGTTTTACCAAACACTTTTAAATCATTAGCTTTATTTTGGAATTCAATTGCAATTCCAGTAAATTCCTTAGAAGTTTCTTTTTCCATTGTAACTTTTATGGTTACATTCTTTTCGCTTACGCTTCTAACACCAAGTGGTTTTTCGATTGAAGTTTGATATGTTTTATCGCTATTTAAACCATTAACATCAATATTAACCTCTACATTATCTATTCCTGCTAAAACAGATTCTTCAGCATATAAAGTAACTTTAGTTACGCTAGATGTAATTGAAGCAATTGCAGAACCACTTGCAACTTCACCAACAGGAACTATTTTTATAGGTACTGTTTTACTTGGAGAAGATATTACAACTGTAGCAGTTAACGTTTCAGGCAATACCTCTACATCTTTTATTTCTGTTCCTTTATCATCATATGCTACCAATTTAACATTTTCCAAAGTATAAGTACCAGCTGAAGTAGCACTCAATGCGTTTACATCAACTATTGCTTTTACAGAAGCAACTGTTTCAAGTTTTTTAGCATAACTCTTAATAATGACTTCATCTCTATCAAGGGTAACACTACTTACCAAAAGTTTCTCTCCTAATTTATCAGTATTTATTACATCAGTTGTTACTGTTCTAAATTCTCTTACTATTGGATAAATAACAACTGTTACACTTGAAGGATCAAGCTTATACTGTAATGAACTTATTGAATTTGTATATTTTAAGTTAACCTTATGTGTTCCTGGTCCAAGTCCACTTAAATCAAGAGATACAGCGTGATCACCAAGTTGCTGTGCTAAATATAAATCACTTTTTCTTCCCATTAATACAATATCAGCAGTTTTTGGTATTCCTTCAACAACATAAGATTCCTCATTGTATTCAGCAGTAACCGTTTGATTAGGAATTACTACCGCCTCTGTTTCAACTAAAACTACAACTTTTCTATCAATTAGAATAAATGTTATAAAAGCTAAAGCAAGTGATATATATATTATCATGTTTGGTTTATTTAACATTCTATCAATTATTCCGGGACCATTTGCATTTCTGTTGAATATTTTATAAAGAAGTTTGCTTATTGGTGTAACTAGTAATTTATCAATTATTTTATATATACCGCCAAATATTTTCTTAAAAAATGAGAATATTTTTTTAATCATTCTTTTCATCATTAACCTCCTCTTGATTTTCTACATTATCTGCTTCATAGAAGGTTTCTTTTTCTGGTTGCAATTCTTCCATCAACATCATTTTTGCTTCGTCTATTGATAAATTATAATTTAATTCACTCTTCACAGCTATACTTATTCTACCTGTTTCTTCTGAAACAACTATCGCAATAGCATCAGACACTTCTGATATTCCAAGTGCAGCACGATGCCTTGTCCCCAAGCGCTTTGATAAATTCGGATTTGAACTTGTTGGGAAAATTGAACCAGCACAAGTTATTTTTTCACCTTGTATTATAACGCCTCCATCATGAAGAGGATTATTAGGGAAAAATATAGATATTAATAATTCACTCGAAATATCAGCATATAATTTGTTTGCAGGCTCTATATATTGTCTTAAACTATAATCTCTTTCCAAAACAATTAATGCACCTATTCTATTTTTTCTTAAATAATCTAATGCTTGAGTAATTTCATATACTATTTTTTCTCTTTGATCGATCGTTAAAACTTTATGTCTACCTAATAATTTATGCCTTCCGATACTCTCAAGCACGGTTCTAATTTCAGGTTGAAATATAACTATTAAAGCAATTGGAGCCCATTCAATAACATATTCAAGAATTAATCCAATTGTATTTAAATTTAAAACCTCACTAATTATTTTTATTATTATTAAAAACAATACGCCTTTAAAAATTAAAATAAGTTTTACATTATTTCTTAAATACTTTAGTATGAAATAAAACATCATCCACACAAAAGTAACATCTATTATTTTACTAATAACGCTTAAAACTGTACTATATGTCATAGAATCACCATCCCTAACAATAAAATTATACAATAAAAAAGATATATTTGCTATATCTTTTGACTTATAAGTGTAAATCACTTAAATTCTTCTAAATTTTGTTCCTGATTACCCACTTGAGCTGACTCAATAGTTTCTGGAATTGGATTAACCGTAGGCTCTTGAGCGTTTAGTCCTTCAGCAAAATTACTTGGTGACTCGTTATTAATTCCATTCATAGAGACTTGTTCAGCATATGTCATATCAGTTGGTTCGCTAGGCATTGGTGGAGCTGGATTAACTGGAGTTTCTAAATCATTACCAATATCAAATTCATTTGCATTTAATCCTTCTTCATTAACTTCTGGCAAAGATTGATTTTCATCTATTGAAACAACATCAGGAATTGGCGTTTCATCAACAATACCACTTGAATTTGAATCATCTTTCTTTCGTTTTAGATCAACTAAAAATCCTATTAGAGCAAAAAATAAAACTCCTGCAGCAATTAAAAAATATAAATAATTATTTGATAAAAATGTTAAAAAACCATTCATTCTAATTTCCTCCTTATTATAAATTTATTTTAACAAATATAATAAAATTATTCAAGTACTGTAATATTATATATGGTAAAAACCATAAAAATATGATAGAAAAGCATAAAACAATAATTACCAATTGAAAAAAAGTACTATTTTTGATATAATTATATCCGTAATAAATTGGGGCTGAATTGATTCGACAATTTATTAATTGGTAGAATGCAAGTAGTAGACATACTATAAATGTAAAACCGAAAATAATCGGAAAAAATAATAATTTTGCACCTGCTTTTGCCTAAACTAGGTATTTAAGCAAGTGGTTCCACTTTATCTGTGTTTGCCGGATAATTTAAGGGACTCATATTAGCAAACTATATTATTTACTTTTCCTAGAGTAATTAATGAAATTTGTAGGATTAGATAATTGAGGGAAAGATAGTAATCCATATCAATTATTGAATTTATAAAACTATCTAAACTTGTAGACTTTCTATTAATTGGTACTTTGGACACGAGTTCGCTACTCGTCAGCTCCACCAATGAGTTAATAAAACTTACAATATAAATTGTAAGTTTTTAATTGACATTTTATTTTTGAGGTTTATAATAAAAATTAAAATTAGAAAAGAGGTATTTTATGGAAAAGAAAACTTATACTACAGAATTAAATGATAATGTATCTATGATTGAAAGAACTTTTTATCATGATGGAGAGGAATATACTGAAGTTCTAGTACACGATAGACTAAATGATATGGTAGAATACATCGGAACTTCTTACGATGGAATGCAATATTATTATAACAAAAACTATATTGTGCTTGTAAAAGATGAAGATGTAGAATTTGCGTTTGATGTTAGAAGATTTTGCTTCATAACAAACGAGATTAGTAAATTAAAAGCTTTTAAAAACATTTTAAAAGACTCAAAAAGCGAATATACTAAAGAAGAAACTGATTTAAAAATTGAAAAAGAAGAAAGATATATGATTAAAAAATATTATCTAAAAAAAGAAGAAGAAAAATAAAACTGCTTTCGCAGTTTTTATTTTTTTAAATCTTCTTCAATTTCAAGAAGTTTATTATATTTGCAAATTCAAATTCTTTCTCCTCTAGTTATAGAACCAGACTTAATAAATGGCATATTTAGTGCAACAACACATTCAGCAATAAATGTATCAGTAGTTTCTCCGCTTCTATGCGATAAAATAGTTATATAATTGTGCTTTTTAGCAAGAACTATAGTCTCTAGCATCTCATAAAATGTTCCAATTTGATTTGGTTTAATAAGTATTGCATTACATAAACCTTGCTCTATTCCACTTTCTAATAGTTCCTTATTAGTAACAAATAAATCATCACCGACTATACTGATTTTCTTTCCTAATGTTTCTGTTATCATTTTAAATCCTTCGAAATCATTTTCATCAAAAGGATCTTCAATGCTTATAATTGGATACTTTTTAAGAATTTCAATATAGTAATCCAAAAGTTCTTCTCTATTTAAATTTTTGTTATCAATTTTATAACAATCTTTTGATTTGTTATAAAATGAAGATGCAGCCACATCTAAAGCTAAAAAAACATCTTTGCCCGGAGTATATCCCGACTTATTTATAGCTTCAATTAATAATTCTAATGCCTCAGTATTACTTTTAAGATCGGGTGCAAATCCTCCTTCATCACCTATATTAGTGCTTAAACCTTTTTCCTTTAGGATACTTTTTAATGTGTGAAACACTTCGCTTACACATCTAATTGATTTCTGGAATGTTGGGAATTTAGGAACTAGCATAAATTCTTGAATATCTAAATTATTAGAAGCATGCATACCTCCATTTAAAATATTAAACATCCCATAAGGCATTTTCTTTTCATTTTTATTTAAATAATTATAAAGAGTTTCATTATGTTCATTAGCAGATGCCTTTAAACATGCAATACTCACTGATAAAATAGCATTTGCTCCTAAATTAGACTTATTTTTAGTTCCATCAAGCTCAATTAACATATTATCAATATGTTTTTGAGCTGATACCTCTTCTCCAATTAAAGATTCTCTAATAATTGTATTAACATTATCAACAGCTTTTAATACACCTTTACCATGATATCTTTTCTCATCGCCATCTCTAAGTTCTAAAGCTTCTCTTGTTCCTGTTGAAGCACCAGATGGTACAGAAAATATCCCCCCAGCTCCACTTTCAGTAATAACTTTAGTTTCAATAGTTGGATTTCCTCTAGAATCCAATATTTCTCTAGCAATGATTTCTTTTATTTTACTCATATAATCACCTACTCTAATACAATTATACTACTATTTTGCTTTATTTTCTACTAATAATATGATATAATATATAACCGATTTGAAAGGAGATTTTTTATGATTATTAAAGAAATAAGTAAGAATGAATTTAATAAATTTTCACTAAATCATATTCAAAACAGTTATTTTCAAACATCAAATTATTCAACATTAATGAATAACTACAAATATGATTGCTTATATATTGGTGCTTATAAAGAAAACAAACTAATTGGTGTTTCTTTAATATTATATAAATCTATTGCTCCTTTAGTTAAATACGGTTACGCTCCTCGAGGATTCATATTAGATTATTTAGATAATGAGTTGCTTGAAGAATTCACAAAAAAAACTAAAGAATTTTTTGCACGTAAAAATTTTGCTTTTATAAAAATTAATCCAGAATTAATATATTCTAAAATTAATATTAAAAGTAAAAAGAAAGAAGTTATTCCAGAAAGCAAAAAACTTGTCTCACATATGAGAGAATTAGGCTATCAAAAATTAAGAAATAATTTGTATTTTGAAGCTATGCTTCCTAAGTATAATGCAATTATAAACTTAAAAAAATTTAATAAAAATAGCGTTAATAATAAATGTTATGTAAAATCACATTCTATAATTAACAAATCTTTAAAACTTAAAAAAGGTTCTTTAATGGATATTAAAACCTTTTATGAATTCATAAAAGAAAAATCAAATAAAACGCTTAATTATTATGAGGATTTTTATAGAGTGTTTAATAAAAATGATATGGTCGATTTATTATTAATTGATGTTGATTACTATAAGTATTTAGAAATTTTTAAAAATAAATTAGATACAATGTGCTATGAAAGAGATGAAATAAATAATGAATTTTTAGCAAATCCTTTTAATAATGATTTATATTTGAAGAAAACAGACTATGACAAAAAAATTGCTAGCCTTGAAAAATCAATTACTTTAATCAATAAAAAATTAAAAGAAGAAAGGTCTAAAGAAATCATAGGTGGAATTTTAGCAATCAAGCAAAACAATAAAGTAAGCCTAGTTATAAGCGGTGTTAATAAGGACTTTACTACTTTAAACTATAAATATTTCTTATATTATAAAACTATTTCTTATTATAAACGCCTTGGATATTCATTCTTTGATTTAAATGGAATATCTGGAAATTTTACAGAAAAAAATCCTTATAAAGGACTTAATAATTTTAAATTGAGTTTCAATCCTGATATATACGAATATATCGGAGAATTTGATTTAGTTATAAACGAAACATACTACAATATTTTATGGGATAGTGGAAAACTTAGAAAAGAGTTCATTCATTAATTAATATATTTCTCCATATCAGTTGGTACTTTATCATTTTGAATCATACTTATAATTTTTTGTTCTTTTTCTTCACTAACTTCCTTACCAGTAATATCACTTATTTCATGAATAATTTCTTTCAAAGTGTTTTCATCTTTAAAATTACCGGCTTGTAATTTACTAGCTAAAGAAAGTATGGTCTCTTTACTAACATTAGTTTTTGTTTCTATTTTATTAAATAAATCATCTTTCATTTTATCACCCAACTTATTATATGCAAAAATAAAACAAAGGTTATTCGCCTTTGTTTTTAAATACTATTTGAATAGGAGTACCACTAAAATCAATATTTTCTCTTATTTTGTTTTCTAAATATCTTTTATAAGAAAAGTGAACTGATGCTTTAGTATTTACTTCAATATCTATTCTAGGTGGTTTACTTGACACCTGTGAAGCATAATATATTTTTAATTTTTTACCTTTCACAACTGCTGGTGGATTTTCTATATAAGCATCTCTTATTATCTCATTTATAATTTCTGAATCTATCATTTTAGTTGCATTTGAATATGCACCCAATACTTCCGGCATTAACGTATGTATTCTTTTCTTTGTAAGCGCACTTAAAAATACTATCTTGGCATATGGGATAAATTGAAATTCATGTTCTAACATCTTTTTCCATTCTTTCATTTCAGAATCTTTATTTTCAATAGTATCCCATTTATTTATAACTATTACTATAGATTTACCAGCATCAAGAATATAAGAAGCAATATGTTTGTCATGCTCAAGTATGCCAGTAGATGCATCAAGAACTAACATACAAACATCCGATCTATCAATTGCCTTTAAAGTTCTAAGTAAACTGTATTTTTCAACAGCTTCAAAAATTTTACCTTTTTTCCTAAGACCAGCTGTATCAATCAAAGTGTACTTTTGTTTTTCATAAGTAAATTCTGTGTCAATTGCATCTCTAGTTGTACCAGACACATCTGAAACTATAACTCTTTCTTCATTTAATAGAGCATTTACAAGACTACTCTTTCCTACATTCGGTCTTCCAACTAAGCAAAATTTAAGAGTTGCATCTTCTTCAATCATTCCTTCTTCTTTTAAATTAGAAGTAACTATATCTAGTAATTCACTAGTCCCATAACCATGTTCTGCACTTACACTTACATAATCTTCAAAACCAAGTGAATAAAATTCGTATATATTATCTTCTGACTTTTTAGAATCAGTTTTGTTAATCGCAACTACAACCTTTTTACCACTTCTTTTTAACATATCTCTAATTAGTAGATCATTTGAAGTAAGACCTTCTTTACCATCAACCACAAATATAATAACATTACTTTCCTCAATAGCAATTTCAACTTGTACTTTTATTTCAGAATTAAATCCTTCTTTATTGTAGTCAATACCGCCCGTATCAATCAAATAAAAATCTTTATTATTGTAACTTGCATTTGAGCAAATTCTATCTCTAGTTACACCAGGGGTATCCTCAATAATAGATATCTTTTTACCAACCATTCTATTAAATAAACTACTTTTACCTACATTTGGTCTTCCAACTATAGCAACTGTTTGTTTCATGGCCTCACCTCTTCGCGATTATTATATCAAAAAAATATTATTTCTAAAAGATTCTTTTTTAATATAAAAAAATTTGAAGAAATTACTCTTCAAATTTTTCTGTACTTTCATAACTATCTATTATTTCATATATTCTAGGTCTTCCAACTTTTGATAAACTAGAAAAGTTTATTATCTCATCACCTAAAGATATATCAAAACTATCTCTTATTAATTTATCTTGTTTATCCCTTAGAGATTTATTAACTTTATCATATTTAGTACAAACTACAGTAACTGGAACATTATAGTATTTCAAGAAATTATACATTAAAATATCATCTTCAGTTGGTTTATGTCTATAATCCACTAATAAGAATACGTGCTTTAAATTAGGTCTACCTTTCAAATATTCCTCTATCATCATACCAAATTTTTGTTGCATCTCTTTAGAAACTGCAGCATACCCGTATCCGGGAGCATCTATTATATAAAAAGAATTATTACATAAATAAAAATTTAATGTTTGAGTTTTTCCGGGTTTTGAACTTGTTCTAGCAAAATTTTTCCTGTTAACTATAGAATTTATAAAACTGCTTTTTCCTACATTACTTCTTCCAACTAATAAAAATTCATTTTTCTTATCTTTAGGATATTGTGATACTCTAACAGCAATTATAGGTTCGTTAACTTTAGTTACTTCCATTTTTTCACTTCCTTGTTAGTATTATATACAATAAAACAAAAAAAGGCAACTAAGCCTTATTCGTTCTCTTTTATATATTGCTTACACAACTCGTCAAGATCACTCTCAATTAATTCAATATCTTCTCTATTTTTGGTTCTTACTCCTGATGCAAATCTATGACCTCCACCATTGTATTTAGCAGCTATTTCATTAATATATGGCCCTCTGCTTCTAATGTTTATTCTAAACATATCGTTTTTCTCATCACGTGATATAAACATCCAAACAAGAATTTCATCAATGTTATTAAATTCATTTATCATATTTGAAGCACTTGACACATCTGCTTTTAAAGAGGTTATTATATCTTCTTCTAATTCAATAAAAGCAAATTTGTTTTTAGTTACTTTTAAGTTAGAAGCAATATATCCCATAAGTCTTACTTCTGATAATGGCCTTCTATACAATTTTGAATATAAATCTTGAATATCTAATTTATATTTATATATAAGTTCGGATATTAGATAAAACTGTTTATGACTAGTTGGGGAAAACATTAATCTATTTGAATCAGACATGATACCAATAAATAAATTCTCTGCAACTTTTTTATTCATTTTAAGTCTTGTATCATTTATAACTTTTAATACAACTTCAGCTGCACTTGTAACATTAGTATCCACATATTCAATATCGCTAAATTTATCCACAATTGGATGATGATCGACTTTAATTATATTCTTAAATCTTTCAACATATGGAATATCTACTCTCTTAAAGTCTGGAACATCAACACATATTAAAAGTGAGTTTTCATAGTCATATTTATCCACTTTATCAAGTTTTCCAAAATATTTAAATCTTGCTACTGAAGAACCTACAGCATAAACTTTTTTACTCGGAAAAGTTATTGAAATAGATTCTTTCAATCCCATTTGACTACCCATTGCATCTGGGTCTGGACCTATATGCCTTGCAATATAAATAGTATTATATTTTTTTATTTCACTATATATTTTTTTACTTATGGTTACCATTTACTAACCCTTTCTATTTCTTTTATTATTATATTAAATTAAATGTATCTCTCGCTATCATTAATTCTTCATCTGTTGGAATAACATAAACTGGAATAGATGAATCATCAGTAGAGATTTTTTGAACTTTACCTCTACAATTATTTGCTTCCTCATCAAGTTTAACACCTAATACAGACAAGCCATTAACTACTTCTTTTCTAGTATGAATAGAGTTTTCTCCAACACCAGCAGTAAATATAATTGCGTCACATCCTTCAAGTTCTACATAATATTTTGCTATATAATCTATTATTCTTCTTACATACATTTTTTGAGCTAAAACGCATCTTTCATTACCTGCATATATTCCTTCTTCAATATCTCTTGAATCGGAACTTACTCCACTTATTCCAAGTAAACCACTCTTTTTATTTAAAATAGTGTCTATTTCATCAGGAGATAAATTCATTTGTTTCATCATATAAGGTACTATTGATGCATCTATGTCACCTGAACGTGTTCCCATTATAAGACCTGCATTTGGTGTAAGTCCCATAGATGTATTTATACATTTACCATCTTTAACTGCTGAAATACTTGCTCCATTACCAATATGGCAAGTAATTAATTTAGTATCCATTCTTCCAAGCAATTTATTAGCATAACTTGCTACATATTTATGAGATGTTCCGTGCATACCATATCTTCTTATTTTATAATCTTTACACCATTCATATGGAACAGCGTATAAATAATTTTCTTCACTCATAGTTTGATGAAAAGCTGTATCGAACACAACTGTGTTAACTGCATTTGGAATAACTGCTTGCGCTGCTCTTATACCAGTTACTGCTGGTCCATTATGAAGTGGAGCTAAAGCAATTAATTCTTCTACTTTAGAAATAACATCTTCATCAACTACAACTGTCTTATCAAAATAAGATCCACCATGAGCAACTCTATGTCCTATTCCTTTTATTTCATCTAAACTTTCTACTATATTGTTTTTAATAAGTTCATTAATAAGTATTTCAAAAGCCTGTTTGTGATCCTTTAATGGAGTTTCAATAACTTGCTTTTCTCCATTAATTTTAATTGAATACATACTTTTATCCATACCTATTCTTTCAAATACACCTGAAACCAAAACTTTTTCTTCTGGCATTTCAAATAAAGTGTATTTTAAAGATGAACTACCTGCATTAATACTTAAAATTTTCATAATATACCTCTTTCCTTTTAAATTATAACATAATTAGTTATTTTTGCACTACTTTTTCTTTTAATAAAGCATCACTTACCGGTTTAAAACTTCTTCTATGATTATCAATTACACCATATTTATTTATTGCATCTATATGTTCTTTAGTACCATATCCTTTATTTTTTTTGAAATTATACATCGGATACTCTTTGTCAAGCTCAATTAACATTCTATCTCTTGTTACTTTTGCAACTATAGAAGCAGCAGCTATAGACTCACTTTTAGCATCTCCTTTAATAATTGCCTCATATGGAATATCAGTATTTAATTTCATCGCATCAATAAGCAAATATTCAGGTTTTATTTTCATATTGTTAATAGCTACTAACATCGCTTCTTTAGTTGCCTCATATATATTTATTTCATCTATTCTTTTTGAGTCTACAATACCGATCCCAACACTAACAGCTTTGTCCATAATGACATCATATAGTTCTTCTCTTTTTTTCTCAGTTAATTTTTTTGAATCTTTTATATCCACATGATAAAAATTCTTGGGTAGTATTACGCAAGAAGCAACAACTGGTCCAACTAAGGGACCCCTTCCCACTTCATCAATACCCCCAATTAAAGTATAACCTTTTTCATATAATTTCTTTTCAAAATCCAACATTTCCATGAAAATATTATACAATAAAAAATAAGTGTTTTCACACTTATTTTGTTTTTGCCAATGTTTTATTTTTCATATTTCTTTCGTACAATGTACGAAGAGTATATATTCTTGTTTTAGCTAATGGATAAGTTTCAATAAGATCTGCCATTCCATTGTTATTTCTTACTTGCATACATAACTTTGAAAGTGTTTCTAGTGTTGGTTCAACTCCATCAGATACTAATTTTTCTGATAAAGCATATAATTCTTTTTCATTAACACTTGGATAAGCATTATTATTAACTAACAAATCTTCATCCAATCCATATTTATTAGCGATTGATAAGTTGTGCATTAAACTAATTGGTTCTTGTCTTAATAATGAAAAGTTTGAATTAATAATTTGAGTTGCATCTTCTTCATCATAACCATATCTTTTCAATGTGTTAATAATAAAATTAATTCTTATTGGTAATTCAATAACTGCATCTTTGTCTTCGTATACTAATGTAACTATTCTTTGAGCTGTTTCATTTGATAAACCATGCTCCAAAGCAATTCCATTAGCACACTCATTAATAGCTTTTCTAACTTCTTTTAAATGTGCTGATGTAGCAATATCTTTTTTAGTTGTTCCCAATCTTTTATCCTTTCTTCTGTTTTGAAAATAATTATTAGTGTATTCACTCATTTTCTTTTCCCCCTTTAAAAACTGGTATAATTATACCATAAGTGTAAAAAAATGTCAAGCAAAACATATAAAAAGCACATTATTTAGTAATGTGCACATCCATTTGAGGATAAGGTATTTCAATTTTGTTTTTATCTAAGTTCTTTTTTACCATTTCCATAAATTCATAATACGTAGGCCAATAATCAGTTGTGTTAACCCATGCTCTTACTACAAAATCAAGAGATGATGAGTTATGAGTCTTAAGTCTTACTAACATTGGTTCTTCTTTTATAATAGAATCAATATTGTTTAATGTGTCAGTTATTACCTTTTTAGTTTTATCGATATTAGAATTGTAAGAAACAGATATTATGACGTCTAATAATCTCTTCTTATTCATAGTATAGTTAGTAATTGCTGTGTTAGAAAGTCCTCCATTAGGAAGTTGTATTACTTTATTATCAATAGTAGTTATAGAAGTATAGAATAAAGATATTAATTTTACTGTTCCTTCTTTTCCGTTTGCTTCAATGTAATCCCCAACTTTAAATGGTTTAAATATTAATATCATTAAACCACCAGCTAAGTTAGAAAGTCCTCCTTGTAGAGCAAGACCAATCGCAACTGCTGCAGAACCTAGTATAGTTATTAAAGAAGTCATAGGTATTCCCAAAATACTTAATACCGTTATAAATAATAATACTTTTAATGAATGAAATGTTAATAAAACTAACTATAAAATCTTTAACACTAGGATCTATTTTAGAAAATTTATGTTCCTTTTTTAAAAATTTATCTAATAATTTAATTAGTTTACTTCCAATTAATAATACTATTAATGCTATTAATAGCTTTGTTCCATATTCTATACCAAGATTAATAAGTTTATCCAATAATTTTTCCATGTTTTATTCTCCTAATTTCTTTACAAATTTAATTTTAACTTAATCAAAAGTTATATTTTTAATGGTTTCATTCTTAATTAAATTTAATATAAGAGTACTCACTCTATCATAATCTGCTTCCCCATCTTTGAATGGAATATTCTTATATTTTGAAATGATCTCATACATATTTACTATATCATCAATATCAAATTCCTTAATACCTAATTCTTTAGCCAATATATCTTTATACGAATCATCTAATTTTTTTAATATATGAACTGCAACTTTATCAATAGGAAGTATTTCTTCTTTGATAATACCCATACTAGCAAGATTTAAAGCAAGTTCATCATTATCAAGTTTGGGCCATAGTATTCCAGGACTATCAACTAAATCAATTTTATCATTTATTCTAAGTGTATTTAAATTTTTAGTAACTCCAGGTTTATTACCAACATTAGCAACTTTTCTACCAACTATTTTGTTTATTAAAGTACTCTTTCCAACATTAGGAACACCAATGATTAAGCATTTAGCTTTTTTAGGTAATAATCCTTTTTCTTTTCTTTTAAGATTTATTTCTTTCATAGCATCTTCACAAGTAGAAATAATGTTTTTATAATCATTACTATTCTTAGAATCACAAGTTACAACTTTAAAATATTTGTTTTCATAGTATTTAATAAATTTGTTTGTTTTCTCTTTATCACATAAATCATATTTATTAAATACAATAATAACTTTCTTATTTTTAATAAATTCGTCAATATCTTTAATATGAGAACTTAATGGTATTTAAAGAAATTACCACATCAATAGTATCTATTAATTCTTTTATTTCCCTTTTAGTCTTAGCCATATGACCAGGATACCAGTTTATATTAGTTTTATTTTCATTCATTTGGATCAACTCCTTTTATAAAATCATTAAAATTATAGCATAAAAAAGGCAGATTTTGTACTAATCTGCCTAAATTTATGTCATTTATTTAGGGGGTTAATTATTGCAACATCAATTTTTTTATTATAGTTGCCTGGACATATGGCAATTACCTTTTTATAATAAAAGTAGGATTCCTCCTACTTGATTGAACACAATATCTTAATCTTCCAAGCTATTCTATTTATAAAGTTTTGCCATTTCTATTTATTGTTACATTATTTTTATTATCACATATTTTAACTATGTTACCATTTTCAATAAGATAAGTTTCACCATATATTACTGCTTTATTGTCATCATCTATTCTTATGTGACTTTTATTTACTTGTCCATATATAGGTCTATTAAATGATTCCTTAATAATTGCTTCTCTTTGAAATTTTTTAGCAGCATCAAAATTAGAAACATCATATTCAAAATGCGGTTCTATATTAATATCAACCAACCCTAAGCCATCAAAAAATACAGGTTCAGATTCTTCCATTTCTTCTGGACTATTAAATACATTTAATGGCATGTTTAGAGCACCTGCACTTTGTCCTACTAAAACACCTTGATAATTTTCCAATAAAGATTTTAAATCAATTGCTTCAAAAAACACATGCTGATTATATGTATCTCCTCCACATAGAAAAACTAAATCGGCTCCATCTATGTATTGTTCGGCATCTTTTATTTTACTTCCATCTAAAATTAAATAGTTTGTAAATTCTATTCCAACCATTTTTAAACTATCAAAAAATATATTAGCATATCCCATTACTTTTTCTGTTGGATTATTCACATCAGATGCCACAAAGACAACTTTATCAAATTTTTTTATATCATTTTTGAATTGATCAACAATTCCATTTATATTATCAATTGGATGAGTTATCTTTTGTCCATTCTTCTTTTCATAGTTTCCAAAATCACTTGTTAAATATCTAATCATAATCAATCACATCCTTTTTATTTATTTTGTTCAATAAAATTTTTATAAAAGTCTATATTCCCAATATATGAAATATTATCCTTATCTTTCCAATAATTAAATTCTTCAAATATTATTTCTAATGCTTTATTTAAATAATTAGATAATTCATCATAATTATTTGGATAAATAAACAAACCATCTATTTTATGTAATTCATTTTTATCTAATTCAATTATACTTCTGTATCTTTTAGATTCTTTATTGTTTCTTTTTGCTATTAAATCCATAGCATACCATTTTATTTGCTCAAGTTCATAATAACATCTATATTTATTTTTTCTATTAAATGCTACAACTGAATGAAGTACATTGTACCATAATTCATTATCTACAAAAGAAATTACATCTTTCATATTAACTTCTTGAGTTGTACCTTTATTTTTTTCTTTAATTTCTAACCATGACTTTTTCATTAAATCTTCTACCTGATTAGTTTTATCAAATACAACTTTAAAATTTTCTCTTCTCGCATAAAGAGTGTTTAATGTGTAATAACCAATATCAAGTTCTAAATAATTATCAAGTAAGAATAATTGTAATCTTCTTTCTTCCATATTATCGAAAAAGAAAACATTATATTTATTATTTACATCTTCTTGAGTTTTTTTAAATATGTCATTTATATCAGTATCATCAACAATAATAGCGAAATCTAAATCTGAATATTTATCTCTATATCCTATAGCTCCAGAACCAACCTGAATAACAGCCAATACGTCTTTTCGCTGACTAAACTTATCAGCTAAATAATTAAATACTTCATCTCTTTCTCTTTCAGTATACATAAATATCACAACCTTACATATCTATTATACCATATTTATTCTAACTCTTTTTGATCAAAATATTATTTATTTTAATTATTATAAATTCTTAATTTTCAATGGGGTTAGCTGGAAACATCACCTCATCAAAAATACATAAAAAAAGCACCATTTTAAATGATTTTTGGCGTTTTTTGCAAATTTTTACCTACTTTTTTATAAAATATGTAAGATCTAATTCTTAGTTTTTCCTTATTTTATAAGGATTTTTATAGGGGTTAGATAAATCAAGCTCAACCAACCAGTTTATATTAGTTTTATTTTCGTTCATTTGGATCAACTCCTTTATTTAATATTTATTTTCTCCAATAATATGGTTGAAGTTCATTTAAAGATTTGAATATTATGTCATTATTATCATTAGTTATTGCACATTTAACATCATTTCCCCAATAATAAAGTCTCTCTTGACAAATATCACAAGGCGAAAGAATTTTTCTTAACTCCCCATTTTTTTGTCTACAAACGCATAAATACATATGATTAGCTTTTCTTCTCTTATTTATCATATACTTATATCTAAAAACGAGCTTACATGCGCTGTAGAAAAATTTGTTTTATTTTGTACTTCAGTAAGAACATCCGGTGTATCATCTATCATTATTAATTGATAGTCTTGTATTTCAGGATGTTTATTTTTTATTTCAATTAACTTACTTACCTTGTCATTATTTCTATCTACAAAATATACATTATCAGGTTTTATATTATAATATTTTCTAACAAATTCTTTTTTATAATCACCCTCTTTATTAACTCCTATTGCTGTTATAACATATACTCTATTTTTATCAATATTTTTTAAAAATCCTTGCATCTTTTTACTTACTTTATCTTCTGTGTATAAATTGTTATCATTATTAACAAATTTATCCCAATCTTCATCAGAAGCATAATAATGGTTATATTCACCAAATTCTAAAAGTGATAATACTCCATCAATATCAAATACTAAAACACTATTTTTATCTTTTAATAATTCTTTTATTTTACTCATTTTCTTTTCCTTTCTTTGGTATCTATTTTTCCTTTAAATACAATATATTTGTCATATAAGTATTCTAATATAAAATTAGCTACCATGTTAATTCCCGTTACTAGATATTCATTCCAATGAAGAGTCTCTACTAAATAATTACCTAATATTGTGGAGATTGGAGTAAACATTAAATAAAAAATAAATACTTTAAACATAGCTATCGGTACATTCGCGGTTGATTTAAAAGTATATTCTCTATTTAGTGTAAAGTTCCATATAACTGATGCTATTAAAGCAACTAAGTAACAAACCCAATAATTAAAGTTTGTTAGTTCACTTAATAAAGTAAATAAAACTATTTCTATGATACCTGCTGATATTGAAAATAATGCAAATTTTATTGTACGTAATAATTCTTTTTTATTTTTCATAACTCTCCTAAATGTCAATTTAATTATATCATAAATTAGTATTTATTTTAAAAATTATGTATAATATTAATTATGAATAAAAAAATTGGAATATTTGATTCTGGGATAGGTGGTTTAACTACTTTAAAAGAGATTAAGAAAATTCTTCCTAATGAAGATTTTATTTATTATGCCGATTCAAAAAATAATCCATTTGGTGAAAAAAGTAAAAAAGAATTAAATATTATTGTTCATAATATTGTTAATGAATTATTAAAATATGATGTTAAATTAATAGTTATAGCTTGTAATACTGTAACTACTAAATTTATAAATTTACTAAGAAAAGATTATCCTAATATCCTATTTGTTGGGGTTGAACCAGCAATTAAAGTTGCTTGTGATAATAATTATAAAAACATTCTTTTAATGGCTACTCCTGGAACTATTTCTTCTAAAAGAACAAAAGAATTAATAAATAAAAATAAAAAAGAAGATCAAAATATTTATTTAGTTTCTTGTACAGGGTTAGCTAATGCTATAGAAATCAATGAAAAAATTAGAATTAATAAATTATTATATAAATATTTAAATGTTTATAAAGATAAAAATATTGATTCAATTGTACTCGGATGCACTCATTATCCAATAATTAAAAATAAAATAAAAATATATTTTCCCAACAGTAAAATTATAGATGGCAATAAGGGCACTGCCAAAAGAGTTAAATATTTATTAGAAGTAAATAATTTATTAAATAATTCAAATAAAAAAGGAACAACAAAATTTATTCAAACAAAAAGGTAAAGTTATTAATTAACTTTGCCTATTCTATTAAATGGGAATAATATAATTGATACTTTACCTCTAATTTTATTTAATTCTATACTTCCAAAATATCTACTATCTTTAGAATTATCTCTATTGTCACCTAATACAAAATATTCCTTATCAGGTACTTCATATTTAAAATCATTTGTATATTCAAATTCAAAAGGAACATCTACTTTTTTATAATTTACATAAAGTTCATTATTTATATATTCAATTGTCTCACCAGGTAAACCAATTACTCTTTTAATAAGTAGATCTTTTTCTTGCTTAAATACTACTATGTCAAATCTTTCTAACCCTTTTGTTTTTAAACCTATTTTGTTAAGTAAAACAATTTCACCATTATATAAAGTGTTTTCCATGCTTTCTCCATCAACCCTTGCTGGAGTTATTAAAAATGTTCTAATTAATACAACACAAATTATAATTATTATATATGATATTATTTCTTTTATCTTTTTGTTCATATTATCTCCTAAATAAAAATTAGGTGTTAAACCTAATTTCTTTCTTTAATTTTAAATGCACCTTTAATTCCTTTTAAGAAATTTAGTTTAGCTCTTCTAACTTTACCCTTCTTAACTACGGTGATTTTTTCAATTACTGGACTATGTACTGGGAATACTCTATTAATTCCAACACTACCAGTTTTCTTTCTTACTGTAAAAGTTTCTGTAACACTTCCACCTTTTCTAGATGTTACTACACCTTCAAAAGCTTGAATTCTTTCTCTTTTACCTTCTTTAATCTTAACGTCTACTCTAACTGTATCTCCAACTCTAAATTCTGGAACATCAGTCTTTAATTGACGTGCATTAATCTTTTCGATTAAATTCATACTATTCACTCCTTCCATTGTTTAACTAATCATACTTATAACTTATATAAGAAGCGGATTAACAAAGGTATATTATCATAAAGCATCCATTTTTACAATACTTTTGATAAAAAAAGACAAATTTTTATCTGCCTCTTCCTATCATTTCATCCAAATCTTCCATTAGCATTTCTCTATATACTTGTTTTCTATTATATTTTACTTTAAATTCTTCTTCTATAAGCATTAGTTTTTTTAATAAATAAGAAAATTCTTCTATTTTTAAATGCTCTTTGTATTTGTTTATTAATATACTTTTAAGTCTATCAATTTCTCCTAATACCAAAGTTGCATTAGTATTATCATCTTCATCATTATCAAGTATATATTGCATTTTAGATAAAAGAGCAACTAATTTTTTATTAATTTTATTTTTTATATATAAGTCTTTTAACTCACTATCAACAATTAATACTTTAGATGCTTTAATGGCATTTTCACCTTTGGTTTTAATTTCTAAACCTTTTAAGTTATTTTCAGTTACATTTTTAACTTTATCGCTTTTATTATCTAATATATATTTCATAGTCTACTCCATGTCTTTTTTATATTTTGATGTCAATCTTATTCTTTCGCTTCGCCTATATTCATCTATTTTTTTATGATTTCCGTTTAATAATACTTCTGGAACACTCATACCCATGAATTCTCTTGGTTTAGTATAAACTGGATAGTCAAGTAAATCATCATTAAATGATTCGCTATCCAGACTTTCTTTTGTTATAACACCATCAATTAATCTTGTAACTGCATCAGTTATTACCATTGAAGGTATTTCACCACCAGTAAGAACATAGTCTCCAATAGATATTTCTTCATTCACAAAGTTAAGAATTCTTTCATCGAATCCTTCATAATGACCACATACTATTATTAAGTGAGTTTCATTTTTTAACTCAATTGCTTTCTTTTGATTAAATTTATTTCCTCTTGGAGATGTAAGTAAAATTTTAGAATTATCAGTTTTTACACTATTAATTGCATTATAAACTGGTTCACACATTAAAACCATACCAGATCCACCACCATACGCATAGTCATCAACTTGACCATTTTTGTATGGAGTAAAATCTCTTATATTAATAATGTTAATTTCAACAAGTCCTTTTTCTCTAGCACGTTTAATAATACTTTCATTTAAAAAGCCATCAAACATATTAGGAAAAAGAGTTAAAATATCTATTCTCATAATGCACCCCAAAATTCTTTAAAATATATTATATCAAACCTTCTAAATTTTTCAATACTATTTTATTATTAGATAAATCTATACTTTCAATAAAATTATCATTATAAGGTATTAATTTATTATTAATAACAAATAACTTTCTATTGGCATTTAATTCAATATCATCTAGTTTACCTATTAATTCATTATTAAAATATACATCTAATCCAATTAAATCATCATCTAGATATTCATTACTATTTAAATTTAATTTATCTTTATCAAAATATACATATTTACCTTTATATTTTAATACATCTTTAATATCATTTATTCCATTAAATGTAATCATATCATAATTTTTATGACGTCTATAACTATCTATTTTTAATTCTTCATTACTATCTGTATAAAGAGTATTACCAACTATAAACACTCTATCTTTATAATCAAACTTACTAATTATTCTAATTTCACCTTTAATACCATGAGTATTTACTATTACACCGATTTTTACTTTATTCATACTTACTCCATTCATAAAGAATTATAGAAGTTGCTACCCCAACATTAAGACTCTCACAACTATTATTCATTTCTATTTTTATTTTTTCATCACATAAATCTAATATTTCTTTCTTCATTCCTTGCCCTTCATTACCAACTATTAAAGCAAATGAAGATGGTTTATCAAATTCATGCAAATATTCACTTCCTCTTAAATCGGTTCCGTATACTTTTATACCTTTATTTTTTATTTCATTAATCGCATCACTCAAATTCATAGTAATTATATTAATATTAAAAATCATACCTTCAGAAGATCTTACTACTTTATCATTATAAAGATTAACTGAATCTTCACTTAATATAATGGTATCTATATTAAAAGCAACACTACTTCTTATAATAGTTCCTAAGTTCCCTGGATCTGAAACGTTATCAAGAAGTAATATTCTACTTCCTTTTATTTCATTATTAGAAGGTATTTTACACAAAGCCATTACATATTGAGGAGTTTTTAAAGTTGAAATACTCTTTAATACATTCTCACTTACAAATATTTTAGGTAGATTAGTATTATAATCTTTACCATTTAAAACAATTAATTCTAAAGCAACACCATTCTTAATAGCTTCTTCTACAAGGTGTTCTCCTTCAACAATAAACTCTTTATATTCTTTAATATATTTAGTTTCTCTTAACTTTTTAAAATATTTGATTTTCTCATTTTGAACACTTTCAATTACCATAACTACTCCTTTAATACTTTTTTATTTTCTTTATAATTTGGTTTATATTTTTTAACATAATTCCAAAAATTCTTTGAATGATTAAATTCCAAGAAGTGACATAATTCATGAATAATTACATAATCAATTTCATCAACACTATATTTTATCAATTCTGAATTAAGCATTACTACTTTATCAGCTTTTCTATTATATCCCCATTTAGCTCTCATCTTTCTAATTTTAAGAATTGGATAAGGAATATTTTCTTCAAATTTATCATAATTAATTTTAAGTCTTTCATTAAACACTCTAATAGTTTCATCTTTTAAAAACTTATCTAATTTCTTTTTATCATTTATAAATACATGATCATCATCAAATGTAACTTTTTTAATAGAATTACATATCACTATATCATATTTCTTACCTAAACAATAAAATGATTCATTCTTTATATTTTTTCTTACTTGTCTATCAATCATTTTTTTAATTGATGAAATATTTCCTTTTATAAATCTTTCTATCTCAAAATTGGGCATCAAATAATTAGTGGTTATATATATTTCTAAATCATTTTTAACCCTTAAATAAGTATTACGGTTATTCTTCCTAATTATATTAACTTTATAACTTTTTCCATCAATTAAAACTTCCATATGCATCGATATAATTATATCAAATTTTAATCCATTAAAAAAGAGCATTAATGCTCTTATAAATTCAAATTAGCAGCCCCTTCATAACTATCTATATTAATTTTTTGATATGTATGAGTAAAAGAGAGAAATCTTATTTTTTCATTATTATCCTCTTGTTTACTTTAGTATTTATAGTACTACTGTCTAAATAAAAAGACAAGATTTACTCTTGTCCTTGGCTTTCATTTGATTCCTCTGGTGTTAGTTCTTCAGTTGGCTTTTCTTCTGTTTCTTGACTATTAGTTACATTATCAAGATTTACATTATATACTTCAACATATTCATCTTTTGGTTCAGTTGTTTCATTAGCATCTGGATCATTACCCCAATAAACTTCTATTGTAGTATTTGTTCCAGTATCTGTTTCTTGATAATAATCAAAATAGAATATTCCATTTTCATATTCTTCATCAGTACTATCTAATAAATCTCTACCTGTTTTTGTTCCATCTTCTCCATTGTATGAATATTGATCTTCATTAATATTTTCATTTGGACTAGTGGCACGTACTGTTACTCTCATATTTTCTATATCTTCTTGAGTTACATCCTCAGGAGCATAGAATCTTAACACTAAAATATGGGCATATTCTTCTGATATAGATACATCTTCTCCAAGTTCTGTTTCTGGAACTTCTCCTTCAACATCAACATTATATGTGGGATTTTCTAATTCTTCATCTTCTACTGGTGTTACAGTTGAAGTATAAGTCGGAGTCTTTTTGTGTGTTACTTTAATATCTTCTGTAGCAGCCTCCACGTTTTGTCTATAAGATGCTATAAAATAATATACATCTTCATTTTCATTATACTTTTTAACCCATTCTACAAATCTCATTCCATCAATTCTAGGAGCTTTTTCATTCACTCTATCATCAAGTGATGAAACTCTTTGGGTTTTACCTAGTTGTTCTCCATCAATATCTAAATATTTAACAACATATACTTTACTTGAAAGTTGAACAACATTTGAAGAAGACTTAGTACTATTAGATATATCTTTATCTTTTAAATCAATTTCTACTGGTGTACCATTGTCATCATCTAATATCTTTTCTTCAGTATTTTTACTTAAAACTGCTGTTAAAATAATTAACCCCAATACAACAACAATTGCAATTGAAAGAATTATTATTGCTTTTTTATTATCTTCTTTTCCTATTTCTTGTTCTTTTTTCATATAACCTCCCCGAGTACTCTCTACTCTATATTTTGATTATAGAAAACTATTATTTTAAAATCAAGTTATTTTGTAAATGTAATGTAAATACTTTTATACCAATTTTTGGAAACTATTTTAATAACTCAGTCACAGTCACTATTTTTAGACCCCTACTTTTTATGTAATTAATTATCACACCTATTTCGTTCTTCAAGCTTGAACTTTCGTCTAATATTATAATATCTCCTTTAGATAGATTTTTTCTAATATTACTCAAATATTTATTTTTATATATTTTACTTGTTTTTATAGTATTTAAATCTTTTTTATAACAATATTCTAATGTATTATCATTATCTAAATAAACACAAAAAGGTTTAATTTTATTATCTATTGTTTTTAATAGTGATAAATATTTGTTTAAATCTTCATCATTATCACCTTTATATAAAAGATCATAACCATTATTTATTAACTTAGCAATTAATTCTTTATTATTACTTAAATAAATATAATCACTTAATAAACTTACTTTTACAATTTTGTATTCAAGTATAGGTATTATATCTTCTATAGTTTTTCCATTAGTTATATTTATTATTATTCCAACACTATTTTTAGAAGGATTACCAGCTATAATATAATCTTTTTTATTATTATCTAAAGTTACTACGCATGAACTATCTTTATATTTTATTAATGATTCATTAAATCCGCTTCCCTTCATCATGCTGTAGCTTAAGTCTTTATCAACAATTAAACCATTTATTCCAAGTACAACTCCATCTTCAGTTATATAACCTTCAACACATTTTTTATCATGAGTACTTGCAAATTCATTTATTTCTTTCATTACTTTATCATCTTTTTTCATAAATTCTGCCGCCTCTTTTGTATAATAGAAACTAAAACACATTAAAGCAATTATACCCACATATTTAAAAATATTTTTCATATAAGACTCCTCTATAAAATATATGAAGTTAATATCTTTTTATAAATAAAAAGAAGTATTTCTACTTCTCTATTTTTTCAAGTCCACCCATATAAGGTCTTAATACTTCTGGAATATTTATGCTTCCATCTTCATTTAAATTATTTTCAATAAATGCAATTAACATTCTTGGGGGAGCTACAACTGTATTATTAAGTGTATGAGGATAATACTTACCATTATCAGAATTTACTCTAATGCCAAGTCTTCTAGATTGAGCATCTCCCAAATTTGAACAACTTCCTACTTCAAAATATTTCTTTTGTCTTGGACTCCAAGCTTCTACATCTATACTTTTAACTTTAAGATCAGCTAAGTCTCCACTACAGCATTCTAATGTTCTAACCGGAATATTTAAACTTCTAAATAATTCAACTGTATAATTCCACATTTCATCAAAGTATCTTTTGCTCTCTTCAGGCTTACATATAACAATCATTTCTTGTTTTTCAAATTGATGAATTCTATATATTCCTCTTTCTTCTATACCATGAGCACCTTTTTCTTTTCTAAAGCATGGACTATAACTTGTAAGAGTCAAAGGTAATTCACTTTCTTTTAAAATAGTATCTTTATATCTACCTATCATAGAATGCTCTGAAGTTCCAATTAAATACAAATCTTCTCCTTCAACTTTATACATCATATTATCCATTTCTTCAAAACTCATTACATCTTTTACAACATCTCCATGAATCATGAAAGGTGGAATAACATATGTAAATCCTTTATTGATCATAAAGTCTCTTGCATAAGTGATAACCGCTGAATGAAGTCTGGCAATGTTACCTGTTAGATAATAAAATCCATTTCCAGAAACCCTTCTTGCAGAATCCAAATCAATTCCATTTAATTTTTCAAGTATTTCTGTATGATATGGGACTTCAAAATTATATGATGTTTGTTCTCCATATTTTTGAATTTCAACATTTTCTGAATCATCTTTACCAATCGGAACATCCTCATCAATAATGTTTGGAATCATATACATAATTTCTTTTATTCTTTTAGAAAGTTCTTCCTCTTTAATAGATAGTTCATTAATTTTATTATTTAATTCACTTACCTCTTTCTTAACATTTTCAGCTTCTTCCCTCTTGCCTTCTCTCATAAGAAGACCTATAGAATCACTTAATTTATTTTTAGTGTTTCTAGCATTATCTGCTTCAGTTTTAATATTTCTATATTCAATATCTAAATTATAAACTTCATCAACTAAAGATAGCTTATGATCTTGAAATTTC
The DNA here is from genome assembly GCA_905235065.1 of uncultured Bacilli bacterium. Lineage (GTDB taxonomy): Bacteria > Bacillota_I > Bacilli_A > RF39 > UBA660 > CAJOJR01. The sequence goes on along the minus strand of CAJOJR010000010.1, from coordinate 9,699 downwards.
TTTTTAATATTTTCTTTTACTTTAGTCTTATTTTCTCTTACTAAATTAATATCTATCATAATATTCTCCTATTCATTCTTAATATGTAGTTCTTTTAATTGCGTCTCATCAACTACATTTGGACATTCACTCATTAAGTCTGAAGCTGAGGCTGTTTTTGGAAATGCTATAACATCTCTAATATTATCTGTCTTAGATAAAAGCATTACTATTCTATCAAGTCCACAAGCATATCCTCCATGTGGTGGAGCACCGTACTCAAATGCTTCTAAGAAATATCCAAATTTTTCTTTGGCAGTTTCCATACTAAGTCCTAAAGCTTCAAACATTTTAGATTGTACTTCTTTATTATGAATTCTAATACTTCCTCCGCCTGCTTCATAACCATTAATAACAATATCATAAGCTTTTGAATAACAATGAGCTTTATCAGTTAACAATTTATCAATATCCTCATCTTTTGGAGCAGTAAACGGATGATGGCAAGCCACAAATCTGCCCTCTTCTTCACTCCATTCAAATGATGGGAAATCAACTACCCATAAAGCTTTATAAACATCATTACTATATAGATTTAAGTCTTTACCAAGTTTGCATCTTAAAGCGCCTAATGAAGTCTTAACAATATTATATTCACCTAATATAATTAACAATAAATCATTGTTTTCAATATTAAGATTTTCTTTTAAAGATTTTATTTCTCCTTCTGTTAATAATTTAACAACACTTCCAGTAATCTCCTCATTAAACTTAATATAAGCAAGCCCATTAGCTCTATAAGTTTTAACAAATTCGGTTAACTTATCTAATTCTTTTCTTGAATATTTATCAGCTACATTTTTAACAACTAAAGCATTAATAACACCATTAGAACTAATAACATTTTTAAATAAATCACTATTATTATTTTTAAGAATTTCTGTTATGTCATTAATTTTCATATCAAATCTTAAATCTGGTTTATCAGAACCATAATACTTAATAGCATCATCATATTTCATTCTTTGTAGAGGAAGCCCTAAATCATATCCAATTGTTTCTTTAAAGATATAATTCATCATTTCTTCACCAATACTCATTACATCATTTTCATCTACAAAACTCATTTCAACATCTATTTGAGTAAATTCTGGTTGTCTATCCGCTCTTAAATCTTCATCTCTAAAGCATCTAGCAATTTGAAAATATTTTTCAATTCCACCAATCATTAGTAATTGTTTAAATAATTGTGGAGATTGTGGTAAAGCATAGTATTTACCTTTACTTACTCTACTAGGAACAAGATAATCTCTAGCACCCTCCGGAGTTGATTTACCAAGTATCGGAGTTTCAACCTCAATAAATCCTTTTTTATCGAAATAATTTCTAACAGCAAGCATTACTTTATGCTTTAAAATCAAATTATTTTTAACATTATTTCTTCTTATATCTAAATATCTATATTTAAGTCTGGTGTCTTCTAAAGCAGTCGTATTATCACTTATTTCAAAAGGTAATTCTGCTGAAGTATTTAAGACTTCTAATTCTTCAACATTTATTTCTATATCACCAGTATCCAAATTAGGATTCTTACTTTCTCTTTCAACCACTTTACCTTTAACTTTTAAAACATATTCGTTTTTAACAGTATTAGCAAGTTCATAGCATTCACTTCCACTCTTAAAAGAAAGTTGAATTATTCCACTTCTATCTCTTAAATCAATGAATATTAGATTACCTAAATTTCTTTTTTTAGAAATCCATCCATATAAAGTAACTTCTTTATTAACATCACTTATACTTAATGTGTTATTCATTATTGTTTTCATTTTTCCTCCTTTTAAAACAAAAAAAATCTATATCATTAGGACGAATATTTTCGCGGTGCCACCTAATTTCATAGATTTCTATGCTCTTTAATGTCTTTATAGCAGACCTGCTATCTACTTTTCGCTACTTCTTTGTCACTAAGAGTAAGTAAATTACGATATAAATTATACGTTTTTATTATATGTTTGTCAATTATTAACTATCTTAAATTTATGAATTTAAATATAAAATTTATTTTTACATATTATTTAATGTTAAATATTTTAAAAATTGCTATACCTAAATAAGATTTTTAAAATAATAAAATTAAAAATCCACTCATTTGATTCACTATTTTTAATGTGACAATATCATTTAGACATACCTTAATAGAGGTTAGTGTGTGCTCCTTAAAACTATAAATTTTAAGGGGGTGATATGCATGACTAAACGAGAGAAATCTTATTTTTTCATTATTATCCTCTTGTTTGTATCTTTGTTTATAGCATTGATATTTAAATAAAAAGCACACTAGCCTTAACAAGGGCTAGTGTGTGTCCAGAAATGAGCGCACCTATTCTTTAAGGTGTGCCCTTTTTTATTATATGAAGTTTCCTTCAGCAAATACATTGTATCATAAATTACTACTTATTTCAATTCTTCCATTTCCAGTTTTCTACTTCTTCTATATCTTTTCCATATTCACCTATGTACTTATTATGTTTTTTTAACATCTTTTCACAATATTTAATAACATCTTCAGCATCTTTAATTTTAGAATATTTAATTGCATCAATAATTAAATGATATCTATCTATTTTATTTTGAACTCTCATATCAAATGGTGTTGTTATTGTGCCTTCTTCTATATAACCTCTTACATGTATTTTATCGTGATTATCCCTATTATAAGTAAGTTCATGTATTAAGCTAGGATATCCATGGAAGTTAAATATTACTGGAACACTCTTAGGAAATAACTTATTATATTCTTTATTACTCAAACCATGTGGATGATTTTTAGGTGTCTCCAATTTAAATAAGTCAACACAATTTACTACTCTAACTTTTAATTTAGGTAATTTGTTTTTAAGTATAGATTTAGCAGCAAGGACTTCTAAAGTTGGAGTATCTCCAGCACAAGCAAGTATTATATTAGGTCTTCCTTCATCACTTGCCCATTTTAATATATCAATTCCTTTTTTGCAATGTTTTATTGCTTCATCCATTCTCATCCATTGTGGTCTAAAATGTTTAGATGCAACTATTACATTTATATAGTTTTTAGTTTGAACCACATGATCATAACAAGAAAGTAAAGTATTAGTATCAAATGGAAGATAAAATCTAACTATATCTGATTTTTTAGTAACTAAATGATTTAAGAAGCCTGGGTCTTGATGAGTAAATCCATTATGATCTTGCTGCCAGCAGTGGGAAGTAAGAATATAGTTTAAAGATGATATATCTTTTCTCCAAGGAAGCTCAGAGCACACTTTTAACCATTTAGCGTGTTGAGATGCCATTGAATCAACTATTCTAACAAATGCTTCATAGCTATTAAACATACCGTGCCTTCCAGTAAGAATATAACCTTCAAGCATACCTTCACACATATGCTCAGATAGCATTGCATCCATCACTCTACCAGTCGGACTCATAAGTTCATCATTCATAAAAGTCCTATAGTTCCATTTTCTTGTGTTTTTTTCAAATACTTGATTAAGTCTATTAGAAAGAGCTTCATCTGGTCCAAAAATCATGTAATTATTTTTGTTCAATTTCATTAAATCTTTTATGTATTTTCCCAAATTATACATATCACTAGCCTGAGTGTTTCCACGTCTAGTAAATTTAAATTCATAATCCTTTAAATCAGGAATGTTTAATTCTTTTAATAAAAGTCCTCCATTAGCACTAGGATTTAATCCTATTCTTTTATTTCCAGCTGGAAGAATACTTTTTATTTCTTTATTAAGCGTTCCATTTTCATCAAATAATTCATCAGGTTTATAACTTTTCAACCAGCGTTCCAAAACTCTTATATTATACTTGTTTACAGGTACTTGATGAGACCTAAAACTATTTTCTACTTTTTCACCATCAACCATTTTAGGACATGTCCATCCTTTAGGAGTTCTTAAAATAATAATTGGCCATTCATTAATGATATTCTTTCTTTTAATTCTAGCAATGTCATTAACAATTTTATCCATTATTGTTGCCATCTTTTTATGCATTACAAGCGGTTCTCTACCTTCAACAAAATAAGGTTTATATCCAAGAGATTTAAAATAATAATTTAACTCTTCATCAGTCATTCTTCCAAGAATTGTTGGATTGGCAATCTTATAACCATTTAAATGTAATATTGGTAAAACAACTCCATCAGTTGAAGGATTTATAAATTTATTACCATGCCAAGAAGTCGCAAGTGGTCCAGTTTCTGCTTCACCATCACCCACGACACAAGCAACTATTAAATTAGGATTATCAAGAACTGCTCCATAAGCATGTGAAAGTGAATATCCAAGTTCTCCTCCTTCATTTATACTACCAGGTGTTTCTGGTGCAGCGTGAGAAGATATTCCTTTTGGAAAACTAAATTGTTTAAATAACTTTTTAAGTCCTTCCTCATCCTCAGTGATATTAGGATATATTTCTGTATAAGAACCATCTAAATAATCATTCGCAACAGTTGCATTTCCCCCATGACCAGGTCCAGAAATATATAATATATTTAAATTATATTTTTTAACAATTCTATTTAAATGAGTATAAACAAAGTTTTGACCAGGTACAGTTCCCCAGTGACCAACAATTTTATTTTTAATATCGGTTATTTCTAGTTTTCTTTTTAATAAAGGATTATCAAGTAAATAAAGCTGGCAAGCAGAAACATAATTAGCTGCTCTAAAATATTTATTTAATAAATCTATCTCCGATTTTGAAATATTAGTCATATACTCACCTTCTTATTCTATATACATTATACTAAATTTATATTTAAATTAAAAGAATAAAACTTAAAAAAGAAGACTTTAGTCTTCTAAAACTTTTTAAATACAAAAAGTTTTCTTATAAATTTATGACCATCAAATCCATACTTTTTAGTTATTGGATCTTTAAATATAATGCTTTCAATTGGAAATACTGTTAATAATAAATAACAACCAAATACAATAAATAATAATACTAGTGATATATATTTAACTAAATATGATATTAGATTTATAAATAATAACCTATACATCAATAGTTCACTTATAAAAACAGTTATAAAAAATATTAATATATTTATTATAGTTATGTGTTTTTTTAAAAATAATTTAGAGCCATAAAATAATAATGGCATCACTATTATTATTGATAAAACACTTATTAATTTAGCAAAAAAATAGTTATCATAATATCCATAAAAATATCCATCAACTAATGAATAAATAAAAGTAGGAGTTAGTGCAAGTTTTATATGCTCCCAAACACTTTCATTAACTGCAGAAAACACTCCAACGATTTTATTATGATTACTAATATCATATAAGAAATGTAAAAACGTACCTATTAAAGACACAAAGAAAAATCCTATTATAAAAATTTTCATAATATATTTTATGATTAATCATAAAAATTATTCCATGGATCTTTCTTTTTTAATCTTTTATCTATATTTTTAATAGTTATATCTTTGGGTTTTATTTTATCTAATTCACTCCAAGAAATTGGACAGGATACAGTTCCCGATTCTTTTAATCTCATTGAATATGGGCATACACTAGTAGCGCTTTTTTTATTTCTAAAATAATCTATAAATATTTTGCCTTCTCTTTTATTCATTCTCATATTGGTTGTATATTTATTTGGATTATTTTGAATCATTAACTCACTAATATTTTTGGCAATACTCTCTGTTTCTTTCCATGAAGAAGTTTTTAAAGGAATAAAAACATGATATCCCTTACCACCACTAGTTTTCAAATAACTTTTAAGTTTTAATTTATCTAATATTTTTTTTAAATCTTTAACACCATTTCTTAATTTTTTTAAAGATAATTTTTCATCAGGATCAAAATCAAATACCAATAAGTCAGGATGATTTATATCATTTTGAGGACTTCCCCAAATATGAAATTCATAACTGTTCATTTGGACTTCATCAATTATTCCGTTTTCATTTTTAATATAATAATAATCTTCGCCTTTGATTTTCTTTTTACTCAAATTTTTAGATTCAGTATTTAAATGTTTCATAAAGAATATTTCATCATTAATTCCTTGTGGAGCTCTTACCGTACTTATTAATCTATTATTTAAAAATTTAAACATTCTTTTACTTACTTTTTTATAATACTCCACTATATTCCCTTTAGTTATTTTACTTTTAGGAAATATTATCTTATCCGGATTGGTGATTTCTATTTTCTCTATACCTTCTTCTATCTCATCAAAAGTTCTATGAGTCTTAATACTTGTTTTAAATTTACTAATTCCATTACTACTCTTTTTGTATTTATCATTTTCTTTTATTAACAAATAATTATCATCTTTAAATTTAATTAATGACCACTTGCCTTTTAATCTTTCTCCATCTAATTCAAATTTTACTAACGTTTCAAAATCGGGATTATGTGTTGGATACCAATAACCTTTATCCCAAAGCATTACAGTTCCCGCTCCATATTGTCCTTTTCCTATAATTCCCTCAAAATTTCCATAACTTATCGGATGATCTTCAACATGTACCGCAAGTCTTTTGTCTTTGGGATTAAAAGATGGTCCCTTAGGAATCGCAAAACTAACATATACTCCATTCCATTCAAGTCTTAAATCATAATGATCCTTTCTAGCCAAATGATGCTGTACGACATATTTCAAATTCTTTTTATTAGATTTAATTTTTTTCCCTTTTGGCTCTTTAGTTTTATTAAAATTTCTTTTTTTATTATATTCTTTTAAATTATTCATAATCTTTATATATAGAGTGCCTTAAATGATTAGACTTTGTCCTTTCTTGATATTCTACAAAACATGTTAATTCTGGTTTAATAAAAATCCCTTCTTTTTTATAATCAATAAAATAATTTTTACTTTTTCGTTTGGATTTTATTTTCTTATATAATTTTTTATCCTTATTCATAATAACTTTACCAGCATACATAAATTTATCTTTATTATATTCACCCAACAATAAAGAAACTGTATTATTTTTATTTTCAACATAACCTCCAATATAAAATTCATCCCTTTCAATGTTTTTTATCTTAATAAAATCATAAGTTCTTTTGTTTATATGATACTTTCCATTTATATCTTTACAAACTATTCCCTCTAAATTAAGTTTTTTAATTTTTTTAAATAGTTCGATTCCCTTTTCTTCTATGTATTTAGATTTAATAAATACATCAGTATCTTTATATTTACTAAGTATTTCTTTTCTTTTAATTAAACTCAAATTAGTTATATCCTTATTCTCATATAAAATATCAAATACTATAAACTTTACTGGATTATTCATCATTTCTTTTTTTATTTGAGTTTTATTCTTTAAATGACTTCTTTTTTGAAGGTTTCTAAAAGATGGTTTACCATCACTCTCACAAATTATTTCACCATCAAATATAACATTTTTATTCACTAACTCTTTAATACTTTTAAGTTCCGGATATAAATAAGTTACATCTTTTCTATTTCTACTTTGTATTAAAATACTCTTATTATTTACAAATATTAAAGCTCTATGTCCATCAAATTTTATTTCATAAATAAAATCTTTATCATTAAAAGGTTTATATATTTGTTTTAAAAGCATAGGTTTAAAATCTCTATTAGTCCATATACTCATTTTTTCAAACTCTTTTCTAATGCTTCCATTAAATCATTAATATGCTTTCTATCTTTTTTCTTTTTACCTTTAATAGTCTTACCTTCTAATTTTAAATTAATCGCATCTTTAATATTATTTTGATATTCATCTTTATATTTTGATGGTTCAAAATTACCTTTTAAACTATCTATTAATTTCATCGCAAGATCTAATTCTTTATTATTAACTTCTATATTTTTATCATTATCTTCTATATTTATTTCTTCTTCAAAATATAAAGTGGTCATTATAATATTATTTTTATTAAATCTTAAAATACAATAATAGAATTTACCATTAAGAACTGTTTTACATAACGCAACTAATTTACTTTTCTTTAAAGCTTCACAAAACAAATTATAACTTTTACCTTTACCCGTGCTTACCAGTACATAACTTTTTTCAAAATAATATGGATCAATATCTTTAATGTTAATAAAAGATATTATTTCTATTTCATGATCATTTTCCGGTTTTAACTTATTTAACTCTTCTTTATCAAAAATAACATATTCATTGTCTTCATATTGGTATCCTTTGATAATTTCATTTTCCTTAACATTCTTTTTACAATGAGGACAATACTTTACATAAGATATTCTTTTGCCACATTTGTCATGTATTTGATTAAAAGAAGCATCATTGTTTTTAATAATTGGATTCATAATAATAGGAATATCTACAAGCGCAAAAGAAATATTACTATGCATATTAGCCATCTAAATCACCTAGTATTAGTATTAACTTAAATAATAAAAATATTATGTTTAATAATTAATACCACTAATAAATTTTTTGTTGTTACTTTTTAAAAACAAAAAAGAATGAACAAGTCATTCTTTTTTGTTACTCAATTCATTTTCTTTTATTTAAAAACTTAAACAAAAGTGTTGCGATTACTGAACCAACAAGTGGTCCAACTATGAATACCCAAACTTGGCACAAAGCCTTACCGCCTAAGATAACAGCTGGAGCCAAACTACGAGCTGGATTAACAGAAGTTCCAGTTAAGTTTATTCCAAGTAAGTGAACAAACATTAAAGTTAAACCTATTACTATACCAGCAACATTTGATTTCTTATCATCACTTGTAACACCTAGTATTGTATAAACAAATATGCAAGTTAGAACTATTTCAGTAACAAGGGCAGCCCACATTGAAATATTTGTAGCAGATAATGCACCATATCCATTAGCACCTAAGTTTAATACACCCACATTTGAATTTTTTAATATGAAGTATAAAATTAATGAACCAGCAAATGCACCTAAAATTTGAGCTACAACATATCCGATAAAATCTTTAACTGTCATCTTTTTACTTAAAAGCATGCTCAATGAAACAGCAGGATTTACATGGCAACCAGAAATATCACCAATAACATAGGCACAAGCAACAATTGCAAGCCCAAATGCAAATGAAGTTGCTACCAAGTTTCCAGATAACACTGCAACTCCTGTTCCAAATAAAACTAGTGTTAAAGTTCCGATAAATTCAGCTAAATATTTTTTCATATTCACTTTCCTTTCTATTTTTATTTTATCAATAAATTTTATTAATTTAAATATTTTTTAATAACTTTATATTCATTTATTAAATCATTTAATTTCATTTTAGCATTTGCACTTGATGGACTAGGTAAATAACTAACTGGTATATTTACTTTTATATATTTATTAAATAAATTATATGATGTTTTACCTGTACAAAAAATATATTTAATTTTGCTATTTTTAATAATTTCCTTTATATTGTTAACTTTTACATCTTTAATAAATGAATCACTTGAACCTTTAATATCACAAGATTTTATTACATCCCATAAAGCTATATTATTTTTTAAAAGAAATTTTTCTTTTTCTTCAGGTGTGTTTAATTTAACATTAAAAATATTTTCTAATATCATCCAAAATCTATTTGTAGGATTTGCATAATAAAAATTCTTTTCACGTGAAATAACACTAGGAAGAGATCCTAGTATTAATATTTTAGAATTTTCATCAAAAATAGGTTTTAATGTGTGAAGTACTCTCATAATATTAGTTTA
>CAJOJR010000009.1 GCA_905235065.1 uncultured Bacilli bacterium | reverse complement strand
AAAAAAGCATTAAAAAGAGTAGGCTAGCCTGCTTTTTTTATTTGATTAATTTTCTATTGTAAATTTGTTTTATTTTTTGTATACTTAATATGATAGAGAGGTATTAATATGAAGGAAGAAAAAAGAGATAAGAGGCAAAGTGTGTTTTTAATTGTTATATCATTATTAACATTATTCTTTGCTGTTGTAGGTGCTTCTTTTGCTTATTTTACTATTGTTGTTCAAGGTAATGAAGAAGCAAGTAGTGTTATGATTAAATCTGTTAAATTAGGTCAAGTTATTTTCCAGGATGGTCAAGAGATTAGTTTGCTAGAGATATATCCTGGAGATTATGCTACTAAGACTTTTACTATTGAGAATACTGGTAGTAATGTTGATATGCCAATACATTATAGTGTTTATTTGGTTCAATCTACTAATGAATTTGCTAGTAAAGGTATAGCTGATTTTAGACATGAAATAGTTAGCAGTTCTAAGACCAGTACAAGTGATGAGTCTGTATTAGGTGTTTTAAATTCAACAACTGTTCCATCTCCTGCTACTTCTACTACTACACCAATATTTACCGGAACGTTATATGGTAATGACAAACACACATATGAATATAAAATAGGGTTAATTGAAAGTAATAGTAACCAAAATAATGCGCAAGGTTTAACATTTTTGGGGATAATACAAGTTGAAGTTGATGATGGAACTAAATATACATCAGGTGGAGAATTATGGAGTTCTAATTAGTACCTTTTGGTATTTTTTTTGATTATAGAATCTTTTTATATGGGAATAATATAAATAGTTTAATTTTTTTGATATTTTTAATTGAAAATATTAATTTTTTTGTTATAATGATAATAGGAGTATTAGGTTATGGATAAGGTAAGCATCAAAGCGATTAATAGATCAATAATATTATCAATAATTTTTGTAATAGTGTTTATCTTGGCTATGGTTGGTATAACATATGCCTTTTTTAGCATTGTCATAACTGGTAATGAAACTGCATCAAGCATAACCGTTGATACGGTTGATTTAGGTACTGTAACATTCATTGATGGTGATGAGATAAATGCAGAAGGTATATATCCAATGGAACTTGAGGAAAGAATAAGTAAAACATTTACAATAAGATCTAATGATAATGAGGCTGATGTTGACTATACTATATATCTTACTGTAACTGAAAATACATTTATTCAAAATTATTCAAATGAGTTCACTTATACATTAAATGGTTCAAGTAATGCTGGTGGAACAACTACTACTGGTGTTAATGCCGAAGTTCCTGCTGCAAGGGTGGCCCCATATCAAATAGGAACAGGACTTTTAAAAACAGGAGGAGATGTCCATACTTATACATTTACGATAGGATTAAATGAAATGGGAAGTAATCAAAATTATAATCAAGGTCAAGATTTTAGGGGAAAGTTATCAGTAGAAACTAAAAAATATACTCACGATAGAAGTATATGGGGAGAGTAGAATATGGAAAGAAAGAGTAATAAGGTTAAATCAATTTTAAAGTATATTAGTAAAACAATTTCAATGACTGCATTAACAATATTAATTATTATTGGACTATTTTTACTATTTGTATTTGTAAGTGCGAAGGTTGCACAAAAAAATGGCACTAGACCACCGATTAACTTATATACAATTATAAGCCCTAGTATGACACCTAACATTAATGTATATGATGTAGTAGTTGCTGTTAAAACAGATACTTCTAAATTGAAGGTTGGAGATGTAATATCTTTTTATACTAATGAAGCAAATGTTAATGGATTAACTGTAACACATAGAATTAATCAAATCATCCCAACAGATGGTGGAAATTTATATAAGACTAAAGGTGATTATAACCAATATGTTGATAAATGGACAGTTGGTTCTAATGATATAGTTGGTAAAGTATTATTTAAATTACCTCAACTTGGTAAAGTACAATTCTTCTTAGGTAGTAAGGGCGGATGGTTAATTGCAATATTAATTCCAGCCTTAGGAATAATCGCATATGACATATATAAGATTATGAAGTTAATCTTTATAAGGCAAAAGATTAAAGAGTATCAAAAAGAAGAGGATATTAAAGAAAATACACCAAATACTTTATCTTCTGTCGCTGATTTATATAAAGATGAAATAGTGAATATTGATGATAAAACTGAAGAATAAATCTTCAGTTTTTTATTTAAAAGTGGACAAATTTAGTAAAATATGATATAATTTATATACTTTTTATATGTGGGGGGTTTATATGAAAAGTAATATTGATTCTCAAATCAAGAAATTGATTTTGGAGATAGTGTTGATTTTTGTTTTTACAATTGCGAGTATTCCATTATGGGATTATATTAGTAATCCAACTTATGGTGAGATAGCTAATCATTATTCTTATTTAGGATCTTCTGAAGTGGTTATAACCAATAGAAAGAAGTATATCTATGCAGAAAGTTATGAAGAGGCTATTAAAGAGATGAATATGGCTTTTATAACTTCTTATGAAGAAGAAAGTAAGGAACATGACATTTATTTATTATTAAAGCCTGGAACTAATTATGATGATATAGTATTCTCTAATGGTACGTATAAGGTTCCTTTAAAGGATTTATATTATGATACTAAAGATTATGTTTATTTTAAAATTGATAGTAAGTATTTAAATTCTAAGGAAACAATTAATTATAATTATTATATTTGGAGTAAAAACTTAAATAAAGATAAGAACATTAAAATAAAATTTGCTGTTTTGTAGCAAATTTTATTTTATTTATTGAATATATTTTTCAATTTTGTTATAATTTCTATAGAATAAAATAGGAGTTAAGGGTATGGCTAACGTAGTTGATAGGTATTTTAATAAAAAGAAAAAAGATATATTTGAATATTCTAAAATGATTAATACCTTATTAGAATACGAGAATAATCAAATATGGAATACTGATTCTGAATTTAATGAATACATAAAAAAAGTAATTAATAAATATGTAGAAATGTACTATTTTAAATCTATTGAAGATTTTACTGAGTATGAAGAATATTTAGGTGCACTTGTTAAATGTGATGATAGATTTAAAACAGTATTAGTTTGTGCAGTTGATTCTATTCCAGAAGAGGATAAAAAAGATAATTATAGGGTAAGTGCTTATATTGCATCTTTAATAGTTTATACAGCAATAGCTTTAAATAGATTCACTTATCCATATCACAATTATAAAATAAATATAACTAATGTGTTTTCTATAATAGATGCGATGTTTAAAAACATTGATTTTGTTGTGTATAAAGATAATTCTAAATTAAGAAAAGAAATGGTTAGTTTAATTAAGAAGAATGGTAGTTGTGAAGATAAATTCTTTGAGTATTTAGACTCAATCAATACTGATGCTTCTAAAAATGTTTATGAATTGGTTGATAATGATAATAAATATTATAAAGTTAAATATAAATATCAAATACCTGAGTTTAAAAATTATAGGCAAAGAGATGTTAATAAATTCTTTAAAAGAATTGAAGATGATTTGAATGTTTTGTCTTATGAACTTACAACTATTTCGGTTTTAAAGTCAAAACTGTTAAATAAAGATATTACATTCTTATTTCCAGCAAAATTAGAGTTTTATAAAAAAGAGAGTGAAATTAATAAACTGGTAAAAGTAATTTCAAATGAAGAAATAAAGAAAAAAATTAAATTATTAATTGATTATGATGATTATAACAAGAACAAAGAGATGGTAAGAATTCTTATAAATGCAGGTTTTGATTTAGCATTAATATTTGATAATCCAGAAGATGTTCCTTATAGGACATTTAATGAAATTAAACTTGCGATAATTCCAAGAGAATTCATTAATGTTAATAAAGGTAATATGGATTCTTGGAAAGAAAATGAAGTGAATTTTGTAATAAAAAGTGAAGTTATTAAAGAATTTAGTGAATTAGAGATATTAGGTTTGGAGGAAAAATAATATGGAAATGTTTGGAGAATTTTTTGTAGAGTTTATGAAACCATTTTTTAAAACTCTAGTAGAAATAATTGAGTATGTAATAATGGGAATATTGAAGATGTTCAATGTTGTAAATTATATATCAATTATTAAAGAGTATTCTAAGTGGTTTAGAGGACTAAGCTGGATATTAGTAATATTTACTGTATTATGTTTATTAGCAATAATTGCTTTAATAATATGGGGAATATATTTCTTAATAAGAAGAAGAATTAAATATAAGAAGAATTTACATAAGCAAGAATCATTATTAGATGAAGTTGAAAAATTAAATAATGATGTAATTAGATTAAAGAAAGAAAATGAAAAATATCTAGAATTATCTGGTGAAGTCGAATATGATGAAGAAGGAAATATCATTAATAAAACTCCAGAAGGAGAAAGTAGATTCTTTAGACTTACTAGAATTGATAAAGAGATGGAAAATTATACTCCTAGAAAAATGGATGATAATATAACTCTTGAACAATTTTGTACTAATTTTAGAAATTATGCGGCTAATGAATTAAAGCTTTACTATAGTATTGATTTAATAAGATATTTTGTAGCGGCATTTGCTTCAAATAGATTAATTATATTACAAGGTATATCTGGTACAGGTAAAACATCTTTAGCATATGCGATTGGACAATTTTTAGATAATCCATCAACTATCGTATCAGTTCAACCATCATATAGAGATCGTTCAGAATTATTTGGATATTTCAATGAATTTACTAAAAGATTCAATGAAACTGAATTACTTGAGAAAATGTATGAAGCTAGTTATAAACCAGATATTTATGTATCAATACTTGATGAAATGAATATCGCGCGTGTTGAATATTACTTTGCTGAAATGCTATCTATTCTAGAAATGCCAAGAGCAGATGAATGGATAATTAACTTAGTGTTAACTGAATGGCCTAACGATCCTAAAAAGATAGTTAGAGGAAGATTTAGAATACCTAATAATATGTGGTATGTTGGTACTATCAATAATGATGACTCAACATTTATGATTACTGATAAAGTTTATGACCGTGCGATGCCAATAAATATTGATAATAAGGTTGATCCATTTGATGCACCTAAAACTGAAAAAGTTCATATAAGTTCTGCATATTTTGAATCATTATTTGAAAAAGCTTATAAAGAACATCCACTATCAGTTGATGTATTAAATAAAATTAAAGAGATGGATGACTATTTAATTAAAAACTTTAGAATATCTTTTGGTAATCGTATTGCTAGACAAATGCAAGAATATGTGCCTGCTTTTGTGGCTTGTGGTGGACAAGAAATTACTGCAATTGATTATATGATTGCTAATAAGATTTTAAGAAAACTAGAACAATTAAATTTGTCTTATATAAGAGATGAATTAGATGGATTAATATCTTTCCTTGATAAAGAATTTGGTAAAGATGTTATGGTAGAGTGTAAATCATACTTACAAAGATTAAAGAAAATGGCTTAATAAGAAGAAAGAGGGATACTCATGAAAGAGGAATACGTAAATAATATTAATAACAATGAGCTTAATATGTTTTTAGCTAAAACTAAATCCAAAATATGGATTGATTCTAATGAAGAAGAAGTTTTAGTGGATTTTTCATGGGTAGATAAAGTAGAAGAATGTCTTCCATACTTGGATACAATTATTAGAAATCCCAAAAGATTTCTTGTTCAAGAAGAGGAAGTTATAAATGTTGAAAAATCTAAAAAGATTACTACTGAAACTGTTAGACATTTAGCTCAACATAGTAACTTTATAGAAGATGTAGAAGCAGATGGTGATGTAATGCCTAAAAAGGTATTAAATATTACCAAAGAAGACACAATCGATATATATGAAAATAGATTTATATATACTTTAATTAAAACACTTAGTGAATTTATAGATAATCAATTAAATCGCTTTGGGGATGACGGTTCTTATTATCAATGCGATAGGAAAGTTAACTATGAAGGTGAAACAAAAGTAAAATATGATAAAGTTAAAATTCATTTAACTCTTGAAAATAATAGACGTCATGAAATTCCAATTGTAGAAGATGAAGAACAAAGTATGCCTAATAGAATAAAGGCAATTAAAGCAGTTTTAGATGGTTTTAAGACAACTGATTTTATAAAATCATTAGTTTCAGTTGCTCCTGTAAGAAGTCCTCTTAGAAAAACTAACTTAATATTAAAGGAACCTAATTTTAAAAAAGCAGCTGAGCTTTGGGATTATTTAGAACAATTTAATATAATAGATCCTAAAATATCTAATAAAACAGAAGTTATAAGCGATAATGAAGAAATAAAAGATTTATATAATTTTAGTTATTTTTTAGGATATGATGCTTTAAACGTTCTTAATTCAAAGTATCCTAAAATAAGTGGAAACTTATATAATGTAGCATTTATTAAGAATTTAATAGAAGACTATTTAGATGAAATTGGTGGAAGTGAAAAAGTATTTACTAGAATGCTTAAAGAACAATTTAAGATAGTTCAAAAGAATCGTAAAAAACGTGAAAAAGAATTGAAGAAGATATGTGCTAGATTTGTTCAAGAGAAAACAGATAACTTAAGAAGATGTGAAGAATTATTAAAATAAAAAAATACAAAATAAAATTGTATTTTTTTTAACTATATTGTATAATTATAGATAGAGTAGGAAGATATGCTTATGGAAAGTAAAAATAAAGTGTTTCTAGAAAAAAATAAAGTATATAAAGATGGAGAATTAAAGCTTGAAAAGTTTAATAAATTAGATGCTAAATTACAAGCTGAAGTCTTAAGACAAATTCTTGAAGATGACATATATACTGGAACTAAAGAACTTGATGTTGATAACAAGTATGTTTTAAAGTGTTTAAAACTTTCTTGTGATGAAGAAGACAATGATATTCATCTTCCTTTAGGATTATTAGTAAGTAAAAAAGATGATATAATGACTTTCGAATTTCAAAAGAGAGTTGCTATATGGTTTTTAATATTATTATTAGGCGCTTTACTTTTTACTATAGTAGGAGCAACTTATTCTGCATTTAACTATATTAAATTATTAGATCTAAATAAAGATATAGATGGAGATGGGGTTGCAGATATTAACATAGATATTAATGATGATGAAAAGCCTGAAATAAATATAGATTTAAATAGAGATGATAAACCTGATGTTAATATAGATTATAAAGGTAATAGAGAGCAGATATTTAATGTAGTAATAAAAGATGAAATAGTAAATCCAATTAATGTAAAAGATGATAATGGAGTATGTATAAGAAACTGTGATACAAATGGTGATGGATGGCCTGATACTAATTTAGACTTAGATGGTGATGGAAAACCAGATGTTGATTTAGATACAAATAATGATGGAAAACCAGATTTGAATCTTGATATGGATGGAGATAAAGAGTGTGATCTTCATTGTGATACAGATGATGATGGAATATGTGATAAATTTTGTATTGATAATTGGTCAAAAGTTATTATTTCTCAAAACGGAAGTACTAAAATAATTGGTAATTCTACTGTTATAAATAAAAGTGCTAAACTTGAGATAATATATAAAGATAAGTCAGATGTTGTAGTAGAAGATATTTTGCCAGATGATATGAAAGAAAGTCAAAAAATACCTACTAAACATTTTACGGTGACTAATAAAAGTCCTTATTATGTTGTATATAATCTTAAATGGCAAGATGTAACAAATGAATTTACAAGTGGTAATTTCAAATATAAAGTAACATGTGTTAATAATTGTAAATCTTTAAATTATGTAACTGCACCATTTAAAGATGGAATATTTATTAAAGAAATATTTATCGCACCCGGTCAAACTCATACTTACGATGTTGACTTTAAACTTCAAGGAATTAACGAACCGCAGAATTATGATCAAGATAAAATGTTTAAAGCAAAAATACAAGTTGTATATGGTGGTAATTAAAATAAATCTTAAAAAGATTTATTTTTTTATTGTTAATATAAATATTTCATATAAGAAAGGATGTGGTGTTGAATGAAAAATTATTTTATATTTGTGAATATTGAAAGAAAAGAGGATTGCCATGAAACAAGATAAAATGTATTTAATTAATAAAATATTTAATAGTGAAGAAGAAACTATTTGGGATAAAGATAAAGAAAAGTATTATGTTAGTGTAGTGGATGTTGTAAGAATCTTAACTAATAGCTCTAATCCTAGGCATTATTGGAATGTATTAAAAGGAAGACTAAAAGAAGAAGGAAATGAAACGGTCACAAAATGTGACCAGTTGAAACTTAAAGCTCAAGATGGAAAGTATCGCTTAACTGATGTTGTTGATATAGAAGGAATGTTTAGAATTATCGAATCTATTCCTAGTAAGAATGCAGAACCCATTAAACAATGGTTAGCACATTTAGGAAGTGAAAGAATAAATGAAGTATTTGATCCTTCAATTGGTATACAAAGATTAATAGAGTATTATCGCAATAAGGGTTATACTGAGGATTGGATTTCTAGAAGAATTAAAGGGATTCAGAACAGAAAAGGGCTAACAGACGCTTGGAAAGAAGGAGGAATAAAAGAAGGATATGAATATGCTTTGTTAACAGATGAAATATATAAGACTTGGTCAGGTATGACAAGTAAAGAATATAAAAATTTTAAAGACCTTAGAAAAGAGCCTTTAAGAGATAATATGGATAGTATTGAAGTAACTCTTGCTGATTTAAGTGAAGAAGTTACTAAAAGATTAACTAATAAAAATAAACCTAAAGGACTAAAAGAAAATATGAAAGTTGCAAGACAAGGAGGAAATGTTGCTAAAAGGACTAGAGAAGATGTTGAAAATTTATTGGGTGAATCAGTTGTAACTAAAAATAATAATTTGAATTATGAATATGTTGAAAAAAAGAAATTAAAATAGTTAAAATTATTTTTTAATTTGTTATAATAAGTATTATGGAAAAGAATTATAAGTTAAAATTAAATAAAGAGCAATTAACTGCAGTGGAACATATGGATGGTCCTTGCCTTGTTTTAGCTGGAGCTGGTTCTGGTAAAACAAGAGTGCTTACTGAAAGAATAGTTAATTTAATAGAAAATGGTGTAAGTCCAACTAATATTTTAGCTATTACATTTACTAATAAAGCGGCTAATGAAATGAGAGAAAGAGTAAGAATTAGAATAGGTGACACTTCTTCTAAAATATTTATTGGTACTTTCCATTCGTTTGGATTGAGAGTATTAAGAGAAAACTATGAGGAATTAGGATATCAAAGAAATATAAATATACTTGATAGAGATGATATGAATTCTATAATTAAGAAACAAATAAAAGAACTTGGATTTGAAAATGAAAAATATGATTATAGATATGTTGTTGATAAAATAAGTTCTGCTAAGAACGATGAAGTAAGTCCTAGTGAATTTAAAAAACTATTTTTATCTGAATATGATTATGGAATTGATAAGATATATGAAAATTATGAGAAAATTTTAAAGAAAAACAATAGTGTTGATTTTGATGATTTATTAACACTTCCCTTAGAATTATTTAATAAGAATAAAGAAATATTAGATCATTATCAAGAACATTATAAATATATATTAGTTGATGAATATCAAGATACTAATAAAATACAATATAAACTATGTAAAATGCTTGCTGATAAATATAAAAACATTTTTGTTGTTGGTGATATTGATCAATCTATATTCTCTTGGAGAAAAGCTGACTACGAAAACATATTGTTATTTGAAAGAGATTATAAAGATTGTAGAACTATATTCTTAGAAGAAAACTATAGAAGTACTAACAATATATTAAAAGTGGCTAATAGTATTATTAAAAATAACACTATGAGAAAAGAAAAGAACTTATGGTCATCAAAAGGTGATGGAGAAAAGGTTACGTATATAATGTGCTCTGATGAAAATGAAGAAGCTTCTAAAGTAGTTAGTACTATAAAAAAATATTTAGATAAAGATTATAATTATAGTGACTTTGCAGTTCTCTATAGAACAAATGCACAAAGTAGAAAACTTGAAGAAGAGTTTTTAAAAGAAAACATTCCATATAAAGTATTTGGTAGTTATTTCTTCTATGGAAGACGTGAAATTAAAGACTTAATATCTTATTTAAATGTAATATACAATAAAAATGATGATATAAGTCTAGAAAGAATTATAAATGTTCCTAAAAGAGGAATTGGCTCTAAAACAATTGATAAACTTAGAACTGAAGCATTTTTGCAAGATAAATCTATATTAGATGTTATTGACAGTGGTAAAGAATTGGAGTTTAAAAATATTATATTAGATTTGATTGAAGATTCTAAAAATATGTCTTTAACTGAATTAGTAGAGAATATTTTAGTTAAAACTGGTATTAGAAAGTCTTTAGAAGAAAGTAAATCTCTTGATGATGAAATTAGACTTGAAAACTTAGAAGAATTTAAGAGTATAACAGAAGCATCTGTTGAAAATGGTATATATGATTTAGGAGATTTTCTTGAAAATATATCATTGGTATCAGATATTGGTCAATATAACACTAATGATGATGCAGTAACATTAATGACTCTTCATTCATCTAAAGGACTTGAATTTAGAGTAGTATTTATTGTTGGAATGGAAGAAGGAATATTTCCACATATAAGAAGTTTAGGGGATATAAATGAGCTTGAAGAAGAAAGAAGACTTTGTTATGTAGGAGTTACTAGAGCTGAAGAAAAACTATATTTAATGAATGCTAAAAGAAGAATGTTATTTGGTAAAACTACTGAAAATTTACCTAGTAGATTTATTGGAGAAATAGAGAATGAACTTCTTGAAGTAAGTGAAGAATTATCATCACATCAAGGTATGATTACTAAAAAGATATTTAATATGTATAAAGATAACTTAAACGAAGACTTATGTGTTGGAGATAAAGTTTATCATGATAAATTCAAAGAAGGAGTTGTTATAAATATTAATAAAGATTTAGCAACAATAGCTTTTTCTAGGGAATTTGGAATAAAAACTATGAAATCTAATCATATTAGTTTAAAAAAGATTAGTTAGTGTGGTAAAATAATAATATGGATAGTGTTATTAAAATAATTAAAAAATTTTTATTAAAATATAATGTTGGTGAAATTGAGGGTGTTCTTCTTTATGGAAGTGTAGTAAGCGGAAGGAGAACACATAAATCAGATGTTGACATATTAGTATGTTTGAATTCTAATGAAGGATATCAAAGTGTTGGATGTCAAATAGTTGATGGAGTAAAGGTTGAATACTTTGTTCATCATATTGATTCAATATATAATTTGGCATTAAAGCAAATAGAAATGAATGATCCTTCTCATTTAACAAAATTCATTACGTCTAAAATTATATATGATAGAACCGGAAAGTTTACTAAAGAAATACAAAAGATAAGAGATTTATATACTTTACCGATAAGAGAAAAACATGATCCGTTTGTAAAAAAGAAAATGTTTCACATAAAGAATAAAATAGATGACTTAGAATCTATCAAAGATAATGATATATTTTATATGTTATATTTTGATATATTAAATAAAATAAGAGAACTTGATACAGAAATAAATGGTTATATAGTAATACCGCTTGCTAAATCGGAGAGATTATTTAAAGATAATAATTATCTAAAAGAATATATAGAAAGTGATATACATAAAACTTCAACAAAAGAATTTAAAAATAAATATTTAGAATGTTTAAAGATAAAAGATAAAGAAGCAATGATTAAAGATATTATAGATTTATATAACTACACATTTAAAGATGAAGTGTTTGATTCGGATAACTTTGAATTAACATTCAGTGTAGAGGAAGGTTTTGGTATATGAAAAAGAAAATGTATTTAGCTTATTTAATTATTTATTCATTAATATTTCTAATTGAATTAATACTATATTTGAAGTTTAATTCCACTTTATTTGGACTTTTATATATGATTATAAATTTAACTATAATATTTTTATTGTCATTTAGTTTATATAATTATAGTGAGTTTAATTTAAAAATAAGACTTAGCAAAAATGGTATTCTTATAGGACTTATGCTTATTTCAATATTATTATCATTATTTAGGTATAGTGATGAAAGTAGATTATTTGTTAGTGAGATTAAAGTATTTATTTATTATTTAAAACCACTAATGATGCTTTTATTAATTGGATTAAGCATATATGATTACAAAGTAAAAGGAGACTTATTAAAATAAGTTTCTTTTTTTTAATTTTTTTCCAAATTTATATTGAAA
Source organism: uncultured Bacilli bacterium (assembly GCA_905235065.1). Lineage (GTDB taxonomy): Bacteria > Bacillota_I > Bacilli_A > RF39 > UBA660 > CAJOJR01. The sequence goes on along the minus strand of CAJOJR010000009.1, from coordinate 8,312 downwards.
CAACTTAATTGAATGTGTATAATAGAAAATTGTTGTCAATAAACATGCTTTAAGATGAGTTATACTTGACTTTTTGACAAAAAAGTTGTATAATATAACCACATTTTAAATGAGGGGGGAAATTAAAATGACAAGAGAAGAAATTAATGAAAGATATGCTGTACTTGAAAGTAGAGAGAATCTTTTAAATTTAGAAGCAGAAGATTTAGAAAAAGAATTAGCTAATTTAACTGAATTAAAAAGTATTTCTAAATTAAAGAAAGCTGAATTAAAAAGAGAAGTTGAAATTAGACGTAGACTTGAAGAAATCAATGATGGGTATGCTGAAATTCAAGAAGAATATGAAGCTCTTGATGAAGAAGCTCAAAAATTAGAAATTGAAGTAAAAGAAAAGAAAAATTCAAAGAGAAGAGGTAAAGTATTTGCTGGAGTTGCTATTGTACTAGCAATCGCTGGAGCATTCGCTGTTGGTAGATATGCTAAAGGTACAAAATGTAGTTCTAAAGAAGTTAAACCAAGCAAATCTATTTCTTCAACTACTGAAATGCCAAAAGCAACAGAAGAAGTTATTGTTACTGCAACACCAGTTGTAACACAAGCGCCTACATCTACACCTGAACCAACTGTAGCATCAGTTTTAGTCGATGTTACAAATGCTAAGGATGTTAAGAATGCTGCTGAACGTATTATGACTGAAGATGTTAATGCAATAATATCTGCTGAAAATGATCAACAATATACTGATTTAGCAACTGCTGAAAATATTGAAGATATAATTAGAGTAGTTAATGCTGAATTACCTGAATATAGTGAATATGATGATTTCACAATTGGTGAAACTGTTAATAAAATGAGTGATATATTTGTTAATAGAGGTTTAGAAAACAATTTATATCCAGTAGAATTATCTAAATTATATCCAGATGATTCTAAAGAAGCTGAGTATGTTGCTTCTTATGATGAAGTATATAATAACATTGCAAAATATAGAGCTGAAGGAAATGTTGATGGAGTTATCGAACAAGTTGGTGTATTAGGATCTAAATTATATAATGAATGGCATTTAGCTGGTCTATATGGTGGATATAATCCATTCTTATTCCCAGAAGAAGAACAATATTTCTTATTACAATGTGCAACAAGTAGATTTTCAAATTATGTAAGAGAATACTTAGAATCAAATGATTTAACTGTATGTATTGAAACATGTTACAACCCAGAAACACAAGAATACAAATTAGTTGAAGTAAGAGATATATTCGAAGCTATGTATATGGGGACAAGTAAAAATGGTGAAATCTCTGTTTGGAGAAGTGGAGAAGTAATCAATTTATTTGGTGAAACTTACCAAGATTTAAAACATGTATTAGATGAAAAAGCAGAAATAAATGTTAAAACATTAGGATAGGTCAGGGAGGTTTTAATTATGAATAAAAATAAAAAAGGATTTGGATTAAGTTCATTAATTTTAAGTATTATATTAATCACATCATTTGTATTATTATTGATATGGTTATTCAGAAATTATTCACCAAACATGAAACCTTTCTATAGTAATGTATTTAGAGAAAATATTTCATACATGCAAGATGCTGCTAAAAGTTATTTTACAAATGATCAACTTCCTACAGAAGTAGGAAAATCAACAAGATTAACTTTAAAACAAATGGAAGAAATGAAATTATTAATTCCTTTTGTTGATAAAGATGGTAAATCTTGTGATGTAAATAAATCTTATGCAGAAATTACAAAAGAAGAATTAGGTTATACTTTAAAAGTTAATCTAGTTTGTGGTAAAGAAAGTAACTACATAATTGAAATATTAGGTTGTCATGATTATTGTGATAACTGTAATACTACTAACAAAGATAAAGATAAAACAGCTATTGAATATGAATTTACTAGAACAATTACAAAAAATATTACTGAATTAAGTTGTCCAAATGGATATAACAGGAATGGTAATATTTGTACTAAAAAAACTGGTACTGAAACAGTAAATGCAACATCAAATTATACAAAAGAAGAAAAGAAAGTTGCTGATGTATTATATACTGGTGGTGGAACTCAAACAATTGAACTAGCCTCAGTAAGAAAAGTAAATACAAAGACAGAAAAACAATATGTTGATGTTACTGTAAATACAAAAACGGAAAAACAATATACAGATAAGATTACAACAACAAAGACAGAAAAACAATACGTAGATAAAATTACAACAACAAAGACAGAAAAACAATATACAGATGTGAATAAAAAAGTGACTCAAGATTGTCATGATGAAAGAATAAAAGATCCAAATTGTAAGGTTGAATGTAAGTGGGAAGTTGGATCTGATGGAATACCAAGAGAAGTATGTAATACTTGTGGTTATATAACTCATAGAGTATGTACAGATGTAACAACTTATGTTTGTCCAAATGGATACACAAAAGAAGGATCAGGATCAAGTACAAAATGTTATAGAAATGTAACAACAACAACATACAGTTGTCCAAGCGGATATACAAAAGAAGGATCAGGATCAAGCTTAAAATGTTATAAGAATGTAACAACAACAACATACAGTTGTCCAAGTGGATATACAAAAGAAGGATCAGGATCAAGCTTAAAATGTTATAAGAATGTAACAACAACAACATACAGTTGTGGTGCTGGATTAATTAAAGAAGGAACTGGTGCTAATACAAAATGTTACAAAAATATAACAACTGAAACAGTTACATATAGTTGTCCAAGTGATGCTACTTCAAATAATGGTAGAACAGGCATATATTTAAAATGTTATAAGACAGTTCACGGAGAAAGAGTCCCTTACTGTGCTGATGCAAATGCTAAAATTGAAAATGGTAAATGTGTTTTAACAATACCTAGTAGATTTTCACATTATAGTTGTCCAAAAGGATATAACTTAAATAGTAAAAATGGAACTTGTAGTAAAGACATATTTGATACTATTAAAGCCACTTCAAAAACAAAAGAAGATAAAGTGACTGAGACAAAATGGAGTAGATCAAAAGTATTAGAAGGATGGACAGCAACAGGAAGAACAAGAACTGTTAAAGTAAACTAATTTAAGGATGAAATTCATTTCGAATTTCATCTTTTTTATTGTATTTTAAACTTTTATGTTTTATTATAAATATATGAGGTGATAAAATGAAAAAGTTTTGGAAAAAGTATAAAGTGATTATAATAGTTGTATTAGCAGTATTAGCTTTTACTCTTTTATCAATATTAAGCGAGAATTCTAGAAAAGTTGAAACTAGTCTAAATGATTTCAAAGATAATTTTGGAAGTGATGAATATGCTGTAACAGTAATAGGTCTTACTTTTTGTGACCATTGTCATAATTTTAGTCCAATTATTAGAGGGATATCTAAAGAATATAGTTTACCATTATACTGGTTTGATATTGATGCTTTATCTAAAGAAGATAGTGACTATTTATATGAAGTGTTCGAACCTTATGGTTATAGTGGTTCTTCACCATATATAGCTGTATCTAATAAGGGAAAAGTAATTGACAGTCATACTGGTGAAATGGATAAAGAAACAACATTAACTTTCTTAAAAGATACTGGGGCAATTAAATAAAAACTTTAAAAATATTAAAGTTTTTTTTATAATATAAATAGGTGGTATTATATGAAAAAAAGATTAGTTATAATTTTTTCAATTCTAACTTTATTAGTCGTTATAAAGTATTTTATTTCTGAATATAAAATAACTTATTCATTGGATAATCATAAGATAATAACTACATATAAAGATAAAAGATATTATATTAGCATTGATGATAAATATAATTTTGATATATACAAAAAGAGAGGCATTTCTAAACTCAAAATTAAAAATATAAAAGTGATAGAATCTGATAACTTAGAATGTTTATATCCTGAAATTAAGAATGTTAATACAAATCCATTATGTTATTACAATAATGAATATATAGACTATAATTTAATCAATGATGAAGTTTTAAATGAATATAAAAATATTCAAGAATTTGAATCAAATGGAAACTTTTACTTTAATAATAATTTAACTAAAAAAGAATATATATACTTGTGGAATTATAAAGGATTTTATCGAATGAATAGAGATAAATTAGAAACATTGGATTTATTTAAAGAGGGTAAATATGATAATAGTTTAATGTATAAAGTTGATAATAAAATTTTATTTCCAAATTATAATCAAGAATATGAGTTTAATAAGTTTTATGTAATAAATATGCTAAATAATAAGATGAATACAATAGAATCTAAATATGACATTAGCTATAATTCATATATAGTTGGCAATATAGATAAAAAAGTATATTTATTTGATATAAAAGAGTCATGTTTATATGAAATTGATATAAAGAGATTAACTATTAGATTAGTGGGTTCTGAAAAATTAGGATATTTTAAATATGAACATGATAAAAAGGTTTCTGTAAGTGTAACTGAATATAAGAATAAAAATATTGTTTATAAAGAAAAGAATGACTCAAATTATAAATATGAAATAATAGACAATAAATTATATAAGTCATACATGGAAAAAGAGTTGAAATTAAAAATATTTGAAGGTAATAATATTAGAATAGTAGGTGAATATAAAGACAATTTATATTTTATTTCTGAAGATAAGTTTTATAAGTATTCTCCTAAAGAGTTAGTAAAAGTATTTAATTATTTTGAACTTAACTTTAATGAAAACGATGTAATATATATTTATAATCAATAACAAATTTATTAATATTTCATAATATATTTTAGGTGATAAAAATGAATGAAAAAAGTTTGGATACTCCATTTTATAGTTATTACATAATTAAAACAGGGGATACTCTTTATAAAATAGCTAGAGAGTTTGACATGAATCCCAAATTAATAGCTGAATTAAATGGTTTAAAATTAGATGATTATATTTATCCAAATGAAACATTAAAAATACCTAAAAAAGGTGTTCAGTATTATATAACAAAAGATGATGACACATTAAAGGAAGTTAGTAAAATATTTGGTAAATCACAAAATGATTTAGTATCTCAAAATGAAACAATATATTTATTACCACAGCAAATGATATTTTATAAAGAAAATGGAATTTAAAGCAACATTTTGTTGTTTTTTATTCCTTTATTTGCTATAATACATATTAGCAAATGGACCTATAGCCAAGTGGTAAGGCACGGGACTGCAACTCCCTGATCGTTGGTTCAAATCCGACTAGGTCCTCCAACGAAACAACAGGCTCTTACATTAGAGCTTTTTTTAAATTATTTTGTCTTATAAGCATACACTTTTATAGTAAGAGGTAAATTATGGAAAAAAAGAAGAAAAACAATAAAATCAAGGTTGAAGATTCCAAAAAGAAGAAGTCAGTTAATAAAAAGACACCTAATAAAAAAACAGTAAAACCGGTTTCTACGAAGAAAAAGAATATTACCCCCCCAAAAATAGAATCTAAAAAAGTTGTTAAAACTAAAAAACATGTTAAATCAAAAAACACTAAAAAATATAACAAATTTATTATTAAATTAAAGAAATCTTTTACAAATATATTTAAAAAGAAAAAGAAAACAAAAAAAATATTAAAAAAAGATAATTCTAAAAAAAGAAATGATTTTAAGACTAAAATAAGTGAATTTAAGAAGAAAGCATTAAACGTATTAAATAGAAAAATCGAAGTAAAAAAAGATGGTAAACTTACTAAAGATTTTATTTTATTTATATTTATAATAATAGAATTAATTGTTTTTAATGCTTTACTATTTATATCAAAAATAATACCATTTGAATATTATAATTCTATTGAATTTTTAGTTCTAGTATTCTTTATTCCATTTATATTAATAGCATTTGGATTGATTTATGGATCAAAGTTTGAATTCTCATGGTTTATTCCATCTATATTAGCATTGTGCTTTTTACCATCAGTATTTTCATTTTTAAAAATTAGTTTTGTATTTTATTTACCAATATATTTTATATTTGTACTTTCATCTGAAATATGTGGTATAAGCATTAGAAAGGTTAGAAAAGATTTATAACCTTTTTATTTTGCACTAATAGACAACATAATAAAAAAGAATTATAATTAAATATGAGGAATACTTAATATGACATATAAATTAAATAGTATTTTTAAAAAGAATTCAGTTTTAATAACTTTAATGGTTATTTATATAATTATTTGCTTAATCATAAAGTATAATTTTATAGACTTTATTAATAAAATAGATGAACTAGCAAGAGGATTTGTTGAAAGCGGTGCATTAGATTTTTTGACTAAAGCAATGGAAATAATTACTAAAATCGGTAATATAGGACCAGTATTAGGAGTGTTAGCGGTCTCACTTATATTATTTAAGGATAAAATCACTAGAACAGTATTTTTATTTAATATAACTTTAGTTGGATTATTAACTTTTCTATTAAAAATATTATTTTCAAGAGAAAGACCGTTAGAAGCAATAATAAAAATACCCACTGATTACAGTTTTCCAAGTGGTCATACTTTTTTTGCGGTAGGTTTCTATGGACTAGTAGCGTATTTTATATCAAAAAGTAGTATTAATAAAGGTATAAAAGTATTATTTATTTCAATTATTACATTATTAATATTCTTAATAGGAATTTCTAGAATATATTTAGGTGTTCATCATTTTACTGATGTAATAGGTGGGACAGTATTTGGAGTATTAGGTTTATTAATATCTATTAATACATATAAAGTTTTAAAGGAGGAAACAAGATGAATGGACTTGTATTAGAAGGTGGAGGAGCAAGAGGTTCTTATCATGTAGGAGCTTTAAAAGCTTTTAAAGAAAGAAACATAAAATTTAATTATGTAGTAGGTACATCTATAGGATCCATAAATGGTGTTTTCGCCGTAACTGGTGAACTAGATAAACTAGAAACTTTATGGAAAGGCGCTAGTTCTAAAGAACTTTTTGGAATAGATGAAAGTTTGTTTAATGCAATAAAGAATAGGGAATTTACAAAAGATAACATAAAAAAAGGTTTACAAACTGTTTATCAGGTAATAAAAAATGCCGGAATAGATACAACTGCTTTAAAGAAAATGTTAATTGAAAATATAGATGAAAATAAGCTCAGAAATAGTGATATTGAATATGGTCTTGCTACATACAATATTTCAAAAGTAAAAAAAATTCAAGTATTTAAAAATGATATTCCTAAAGGTAAATTAATAGAATATTTGCTAGCAAGTTCATATTTGCCTATATTTAAATTTAAAAAGATAATAGATGAAAATTATTATTTAGATGGTGGATTATATGATAAATGTCCACTTGATATGTTAATAGATAAGAAACTTGATAATATATATGTCGTAAGAGCCCATAGAGATAAATTACCAAAGTATAAAACAAACACAAAAATTTATGAGATAAAATCTTATAAAAAACTTGGATCTACGATTGCTTTTAGTAAAGATGTTACAAATTATAATATTAAGCTAGGATATTATGATACATTAAAAGTGATTGATAATCTTGATGGTAATGGGTACTATTTTAAGAAGAAAAGTGAAGAATACTATAATAAACTATTAACTAATAAAGATATACTAAAAAAATATAATAAATGGTTAGTAATGAATAATAAAAGAATTATTATAAATACATTAGAGAGTATTTGTGAATTTTATAAAATAAATAAATTTAAAATATATAGTATTCCTAGTTTAATAATAAAAATAAAATTGTTAAATAGATTTAAAAAATCTCCATATAGAGATTTTATTAAAGAATTGAAGGTGAGATTATAATGAAAGAAAAAATAATTATATTTTTAAAAGGAATGATATTGGGTTCAGCAATGATAATACCTGGAGTATCTGGTGGAACATTAGCAATTTCACTAGGTTTATATGAAAGAATAATAAATACAATATCACATTTCTTTAAAGACTTTAAAAGCAATTTAATATTTGTTATTAATTTGGGATTAGGAATACTTGCTTCTTTAGTGTTGGGTGCATTAATACTTAATTATACATTTGAACATGCTCCAATACCTACAATACTATTCTTTATAGGTCTTTTAATTGGTAGTATTCCCTCATTAGTAAAGAAAGTTAATTTAAGAAATACTTTAAAAATCTCAAATATATTTTTCTTTTTACTTGGTATCTCTATAGTATTAGGTGTTTACTTATTAAAAGGAAATAATGATGTTACATTTAGTAATGGATTTAATTTAATACAATCAATCAAACTAGTGCTAGTTGGTGTAGTAGCGGCAGCTACATTAGTAGTTCCTGGAATAAGTGGATCATTTATGTTAATG
>CAJOJR010000008.1 GCA_905235065.1 uncultured Bacilli bacterium | reverse complement strand
GTATTTTCCGCTATAATGTTTAACAGTATTCGATGGCGTTCTATCAGTTGAACTTGTTATTGCATTACATCCTATATATCCACTTATGAACGATGAACCCGCACCACCTCCACGTCCAAAACCTGTTGCTCCACCATAATAACCAGAACCGCCGCCCCCACCCCAAGAGCCTGTTGCTGTTTGAGATGCAGAACCAAATAAACCAGTTCTTGTTGAAGCGCCTGCAGCAGTTGATCCATCTGTGCCTCCAGCTGTTTGAGTTCCCCCACTTGCAACGGCTGTTGCAGAAAGAGACGCTTGATTATAATCACTTAGCATACTAGGACCACCATATAAGTTACCACCATTTCCACCGGTACAATTATATTCTGCAGTAGTTGTATGTGTAAGACCACCGCCTCCACCTCCGGCTACCATAATTCTTGAATTAAGTCCGAGTTCGGAATTCCATGCCAAATCACTTGAAGATGGAGTTGTTGATCCAAAGTATCTTATGTCTGTAGCACCGCCTCCACCATAATTATATGCAGCAGTGTTAGTACCGCTAGGCCCACCACCATTCCAGCCACCCGCATTTGATGATGAACTTGTACTTCCACCTTTACCACCTACATATACATACAATGTATCCCCTTCATTTAAATATATATATCCAGATGCAAAGCCACCTTTTGATGCATCTGAAATATTTCCTCCACCTTGAGCCCCTTTAGTTTCTATAAAATAATATCCTTCTTTTTGAGCGGTATATGTTTGATAACTACCAGTATATTCAAATTTAAGGGCTAAATCATATTCATCTTCTCTATTATATATTTCTTCTTTTGCTTCATAAACAATTGAATCAACTAATCTAGATTTTTGTGTGTATAAAACCAAAAGAGCTAATAATGTAAATATAAATATTAGTAAAAATGAATAAATAACTGTCATTGATATAAAACCCTTTTTCATATTTTCACCTACTATAAATTATATTATAAAATTATCTAAAAATAAAGAACTTTATAGAATTTAAAAATATATAATATATTAAGAGGGTCTTATAATGAAGAAATTTAATCAATTTTATGAAAAATATAAAAAAAATAAAGAAATATACAATGTAATTATAACTTTTATATTCATATTATTTTTAATATGGCAAATTATATTTACACTTATATTTCCTTTAAGAATTAATATAATTATTTTACTTTTATTAATTGGATTTATTATTTACTTCTTTTTTAGAGTTTACTGAACTTATAAATTTATTTGTTTTAGATAAATAATTAATAATTTCCTTAACATTCTTTGTATTTATAACTTCTGAAGAAACTTCAACTATTTTTGGGGGAATAGCAATCATTATGAAAAACAGTTTTTTTTCTTCTTCAGTTAATTTAAAATTTTCATTATACTCACTATATATTTCTCCAAATTCTTCATAATTTCTATCATTTTTATATAATTTATATAAATCTATTATTGGCGTATCAACCATATAACTATCCCAATTAGTTAGAACTTCATTTTTCCCTATTATTAAATGATTTAATCTGGGATTATTATTAACTATACATACTCTTTCTTTTTGCTTATCTTCAACTAATTTAAACCATCTTTTAAGTTCACTTTTAATAAAATTTATTGATCCCAATATTAAGCTAAAATTTCTTTCTAATAAATAATGTGATGGAGATGGATATGCCTCCATTTCTATTTTTTCAATTAAATCATCATAATATTTTGAAATATATTCACATTTTTCTGATAATTTATCATATATCTCTCTATATTTATACTTACTAACATCTTTATGTTCCGTTGTTTTATAATGTAAAAACGATAATACTTTAGCAAGTTCAATTCTTTTTAAGTTAATATCTTCATTATTAGATTCAATATACTTATATTTTATTCCTTCATTTGATGTTTCAACTATTTCAGGAATATAATCAAATCCTCTTTGATGAAGATACTCAAATAAATTTCCAATATCTTTATCTGTCTGTTTTAAGAAATATCTACCATCTTCTTCATCTATTATTCTAGATTTACCATTAACTACTTCACTCATTATAAATATATGGAACTAATATTTTATCCCCAATATTAATTGTGTTAATATCATTGTATTCTTTTATATCTTCAATACTGACATTATATTTTTCAGAAATTGATTCAATGGAATCACCATCTCTAAAAATATGTACTTTATAAGTTATATAAGATCCTGATTCATCTATGGTTGATAATAAACCATTTATGGTATTATCATTTAATTCTGTGTCAATTTCTTTAATATTGGTTTTGTTATCATCAACTGGTTCTTCTATGTCTTTTAATTCTTCTTTTACTTCTTCTTGCTGTTCAGCTATTTCATTTTTATTATCATCTAGTCCTAATTTTTCAGCAATACCCTCTTTTATATCATCAATACCTTCTTTTATGTCTTCAATTATATTTCTTTCTTCTTGTTCTTTTTCCTCTGCTTCCATATTTAAATTAACACTTAGAGAAAGTGTGTCTCCATTTATTTTATATTCAAAACTTTCTAATTTTAAATTAATTGTGTCTTTATCTATTCTTTCGCTAAGCGCGATACTAAATGGTATATTGTAGTAAAAATCTTCATTTATAAGACTTGCTTCTGTCATTTTATAAGAACCAGATAAATAGAATTCTCCATCTATAATATCATCTAATATTTTATAATCATGAGAAAGTGATATATCTGTTATTTCACTTATTTGTGTTTTAAATATAATATTCTTTTTAAATGGAATTATACTATTCATAAAAAAACTCTCCTTTCACTAATACTATGAAAGAAAAGTTTCTATTATGAAAATAAATCATTAAATATTTCAATATAATTTTTAACGTAAATTATTTTTAATTTACTAATTATATTTTTATCAATTTCTAAAACATCTGGTTTATTATTAATTGGAAGATATACTTTATTAATTTTATTTTGTACTGCAGCAAGTAATTTTTCTTTGATACCTCCAACTTTTAAAGCATTACCTTTTAAAGTTATTTCACCAGTCATTGATATATTAGATGGTATCTTCTTACCTAAAAGTTCACTTATTATAGATGTTGTTATAGCAAGTCCTGCGGAAGGTCCTTCTTTAGGAACTGCTCCCTCTCTTAAATTAATATGAAGATCTTTATCTTTTAATAATTCTTCATTAATTTTAAATGTTTTTAAATTTGACTTTATATAAGAAAGGGCTACCTCTATACTTTCTTTTAAAACATCTCCTATACTACCAGTAGATTTTATTTCACCCTTTCCATTTATTAACAAAGATTCTATTGTTATTATATTGCCTCCATACGATGAACAAGCTAATGCTTTTACCTCACCCGTTGAATTAATTTCTACAATATCTTCTTTATATTTTGGAGTTCCTAAATATTTATTAACATCTTTTTCATTTAAGGTAATGTTTTTAATTTTATTTTTACTTTTTTTATGTTCTGTTATTACTTTTCTTATAATTTTATTTATAAGTCTATCCAACTCTCTTACACCAGATTCTTTTGTATAATTATCTATTATATCTTTTATTATATCATCATTAAATACTAAATCTTTTTCGGATATTTTATTGTTTTTAAGAGCCTTCTTTATTAAATAATCTTTAGCAATCATAATTTTTTCATCAAAAGTATATCCATTAATATTTATAATTTCCAATCTATCATATAAAGCTGGTGGTATATTATAAATATCATTAGCAGTTACAATAAATAATACTTCACTTAAATCAACTGGTAAATCGATATAATTGTCCATAAATTTTGAATTATAATTTTGATCTAACACTTCAAGTAATGAAGAAGCAGGATCGCCTCTAAAATCTTTTGTTAGTTTATCAATTTCATCAAGTAAGAAAACCGGGTTTTTAACACCACTTTTAACTAAACCGGATATTATTTTACCTGGATTTGCCCCTATGTATGTTCTTCTATGACCTAGAATTTCTGATGAATCATTTAATCCACCAAGTGATACTTTGACAAATTCTTTTCCCAAAGCAGAAGCTACACTTTCAGCAAAAGTTGTTTTACCAACACCAGGAGGGCCAGCCAAACATATAATAGGGCTTTTCTTCTCAAGCATATTATCTTTTATGGCAATGTATTCAATAATTCTTTCTTTTGCTTCATTCATACCATGATGAGTTTCATTTAAATGAGTTTCAATATCTTTTAAATTTGTAACATCTTCAGTTTTTTTATCCCATGGAATTCTAAGTAAATAATCAATATAATTTCTTGTTACAGAAAGTTCTGGAGAAGTTTCTGGAATCATTTTATATTTTTCAATTTCACTTTTAATTTTATTTTTTACTTTTGAACTACATTTTATAATTTTTAATTTGTTTTCAAGTTTCTCTACTTCAGAATTCTTAGCATCTTTTTCACCAAGTTCTTCTCTAATAACTTTTATTTTTTCTTTTAATATGAATTCTTTTTGAGCATCATCAAGTTCTGTTTTAAGCTCTCTATCTAATTTTTCTTCTAATTCACCTATTGCGATTTCGATAGACATTTCCCTAATTAAATATTTGGCTCTTTCAATTGGATTGATATTTAGCATTAAAGATAATTTTTTATCAAAATTAAGAGGTATAAAATTTGATATAATATCAGTTAATTTATCCAGATCAACTATACCTTTAATTTGAGACATAATTGAATTTGATATATTAGGTGAACTATTAATATAATTATCAAGTTCACTCATTAATTTTCTTAATATTGCAGTTTCTTCAATCTCATCTGTTTCAATTTTACCAATTGGAGTAACAATGCTTTCTAATATATCATCTTCATTAGAATAATTTACGTAGTTATAAACTTTTACTCTCTCTATTCCACTTATAACCACTCTCGAACCTCCATTAGGAAGCTCTATATAACTTCTAATCTTACCAATAACACCAATATTAGGTAAATCATTTATATCTGGCTCTTCTTCTAAAGAATTTTGAGGACACACAATTAACACTTCATCATCATGATAAAGTTTTGATATATTAATAACTTTCTTAGTAATCGGATTAGTAAGTTCAACTCTTACTTCTTGATTAGGAAGTAAAATTAGACCTTTTAATAGGATAACTGGTAAGTTGGTTTTAATCATTTTTACCTCCTGTTTAATTGTTTATTATAAGAACTAAAATTGAAATTGTCTACACAAAAACATTAGATTTTTACAAAATTTTTTTTCTTTAATTTTTCTCTTTACAAGTATTTTTTTTTATGCTAAAATTACTTTTTTTAAAATCAAAAACAAGTTATTTTTTAGATAACTTGTCTTCATGATCATTAAATATTTCCTCTATTTTTAGAACACCATCAAGTACATCACTCATCTCTTTAAAGGCACTTTCATAATCTTTTGATTTACTCATTACTTTTTTAAATATTTTTCCTTCTTTATCTACTGCGATATACCAGTCTTCTCCGTAATAGCAAGTCTCATATTCTTCATTAGGCGTTTTTATATCCTCTAATTTTTTACCTGATAATATTTGTTCGAGTGCTTCTATGTGATTAACTGCTTCGGTCGGATTATCGGCTAATCTCACTTTATCCCTTTGAACATTATAATAGTCAATATTAGACTGTCCTAAATTCACTGGAACCAATAAATCATCATTCGAACTAGATAACAGCATTGCATTATTTGAACTAAGATCAAACCAAAATGAACGACTCATTCCTTTAAAAATATTTGAAGCATTCAAATTTACTGTCTCAACTTCATAGTTTTCCATTGCTCTATCAGGAGAAATTACAACATTATCAATTGGATGATTACTTTCTTTGCTCATTTCTATAATTCTATTTGCAACTTGTTTCATTACTTTTATTAAATCATCTGAATCATAATTATCCACAGTGCTCTCTCTTAATAGATTTAAAAACACTGTATTACCATTTCTAAAGCCACTTACTCTACTTATAAATTCTCCTGTTTCAGGATTGGAAAAGACTATATGGAAACCATTATCATTATTTAAACAAAAGTCATATAAATCTTCTCCAATGCCACCACTCCTCATGCAAGAACCAGTTCTTTCGCCAAGTGTAAGATTAATAGGATTTGTAAAGTTTCCGACAACCGCATTTATTTGCTTATTATTAACTACAAAATCTTCATCAAATGAAGGAACAGCCACCTTAGTGCGTTTATAACACTTAATATAATTTCTTAAAGATTCCTCTCTTCTTTCTTGCCTTAAACTGTTAGCTCTATTCAATGGTGGATTTAATGTTATTAATCTAAAATTATCTTCACCAAAAACATCTTTATATACTTTTGAAGATTTATTATAAGTGTCTGCATTATCTAATATAGAAGACATACTTATAGGCGTATTAGATTTTTTTAAACTTTTTATAATATCACTATAATTTAAAAATAAACTTGAAATGGTTTCGCCATCACAATATGTATCAGCCTCTAATTGAATATCTTTAAACTGTTCATTAAAAGCTAAAAAGCTATACTTTTTTAATGATGTATTCAAGGTTTTACATAAATTATCATCATTTAATAATTTGTTTTTAAGTTCGCGAGCATTTAAATGTTTCATTATATCTATTAAGAATTTTGAATCAATATCAGGTATGACAGGGACTTTTTTAATAGAAAAACTGTCTAGTATTTGAAGTACCCTATCATCATCTTTATATATATTATAGAATTTATCCATTATTTTATTAAATGTAAACATATTTGTTTTTACTATTTGTGGTGGGGATGATATTGGATTTAGTTTAAATTCATATATTTGATTAAACAAAACTTTATCTTCAAATAGACTCTTTTCTCTTGGGTTTAATTCATTCACCATTTTAGATAAATAATCAAAAATCCATTCATTACCATGCTCCATTATCACTTTAATTGCTGAAGTTGCTTCATACGCATTTTCTAAGTACTCATCTTTATACATATCCACACTTATTTCAACTTCTTTTTTTCTCATGTTTTTTATGTATTCGTTACAAAACACATGAAAATCTTTTTTAGCAGTTGGATTATTATTAACTAATGCATCATATAAACTGTCAACGGTATAACCTTTTAATGAATCATAATCTAAGTCAAATAAAACTCTTTTTATAATTTCTTTGGCACTATCATCTTTTCTTTGACAGCAAACCATTACATCAACATAATAATGCATTATATAGTCATAATTAAGATTAAAAGATTTATTCGCAAAGGCATCAAATATATTATTTAAAGTGTATGTAGTCAATTTAGTATTGTCTTGTTTGAAAAATGAAACAAATTTATTAAAATCCATATCATCCATATTAATTAGTGATCTAATATTTTTATTATCCAAATCCGTAATTATTTCAAGCGATGTAACTTTACAAAGTTCAACTAAATGCTCTAAATTAACGTTAAAAATCTCAGCATAAGAAGAGATAAATTTACTATATTCTTGACTATACCTAGGAAATTTTCCTTTATAAAACATTAATACTCTAGTAATACTTAATATACCATTTAAATAATTTAAACCTTTAAACAATTGCTTTGAATCACTCACATTACTAAGTAACTCAATTTTTTCTTCTTCTGAAAGTAAAGGTAAAAATTTAAATTTTTCAGCATCACTATATTTTAAAAGCATTAACATTCTATTGTTTTTATCTTTAGCTGAAAGAAACATTTCTTTTAAATCTTCAAAAGTAAAATTATTATCTATATGCTTATCCTCATCATCCAAAAACTTATTTGACGCTTCAATAAACTGCATACCAAATCTTCTAAATGCATTTGCTTTAGCTATATCATCTTCTAATTTTAGAAAATACTTTTTTGCTATTTGTGCATCAGAACATTTTAATATCAAAATTGATTTGGTTATGTCACTTAAACCTAAATCATTAAAATAATGATCCGCTTTGCTTTCATCTATGTTAATAATATGACTATACAAGTATATTTTAGGATATATCTTAGCAATCTTATCAATACATTTTAATTTTAAATCAATATCTTTTATATTGTTAATAATAGAATTTACAACTCTATCTAGTGAATCATGGTCTTCATCTATTTTTTTAATTCCATCAATTAAACCTTTTCTTAATTCATCGGTATTAAAAATGTTATTACATGTATATATCATAAGAGTTTTATCCAACCTTAAAAATTCCTTTACTTTATTATCTATACCAATTGAATTAAAAAGGCAAAGTAAATATTTGTTATTAATAGCTTCAACCATTGAACCTACTGTTTCATTTTCATATTTATTTCTCAATATTTCACTAATTTCATCATCAGTTAAAATATATTTTAAATTATTATAAATTTCCTTATCTTTTGATGAAAAGTTATTATCAAAAAACTTTAACCTATCTTCATACGAAAAAGAATTGATAATTTTATCAATATAATTACTATCATCTACATTTTCTAAAGCTAACAAAATTCTCTCTTCCATATTTTCTATCCCACTTAATAATATAACAAAAATAGTGATATTTTTCAATCACTATAAGTTTAAAAAGAAATTTTCTAATGCATAGCCCTTATCAACTTTTCCCGTTTTAACTGAAACATCAATCAATGATAAATTATATAATATATCTAATAACTTTTCTTCAGAATAATTTGATACTTTTTTCATAGTTATTTCCGTTTTATATGGGTGAGATTTTAATAATGATACTATTTCGTTCTTATTCTTTCCATCATTTAATAATACTTTTACTTGATACATAAATCTAAATTGATTAGCTATTAAAGCTATTAAAGCTATTTCATCTACACCAATCAATTTAAAGTCATTATATAGCTTAAATATTTCTTCTTTATTATTATTTATTAATGCATCAACAATCTTAAATACATTGTCTTCTGGTAGTATTGAGGTTATTTCTAAAACATCATTCAAAACTATATTCTTATCATCTAATTTATATAATTTTAATTTATCCACTTCATTTTTTATCATACCTATATTAGATGACAATCTACTTACTATTTCTTTTATTGCTTTTTCTTCTATCAAATATCCATCATCCTTAAATAATTCACTTACATATTTATAAGCATCATATTCATTAAATTTATTAAATTCTTTAACTTCACAACTTTTTCTTAATAGTTTTACTATTTTTTTTCTTTCATCTAAATTCTCATTATTAGTTATTAAAAATAAATAGTTAACTTGATTTTGATTATTTATGTAATCTTCAAAATATTTGTTGTCTAATGTCTCTTCACTTGTTAAAAATTTACAATTATATAATATAATCAACTTTTTATCACCAAATAAGTCTAAGTAAGATGCTTCTTCAATAACTGTATCAATATTTATATCATTATAGTCATATTTTATTATATTATTTAATTTATTCTTTTTAACAAAATCTTCTATATAATTTTCAATTAAATCACTTTGAATTCCATATAAAACATTAATCATATTATCCCTCAAAAAAATTATATCAAAAAAAAAGTAAATGTTTAAGCAACATTTACTATTTTTACTTTATAAACACCATCAGGTGAGCTTACTTCAACAGTAGACCCTACTTTTTTATTAAGAATGGCAGCAGCAATTGGAGATTCATTTGATATTTTATTATTAAATGGATCTGCTTCAGCACTACCAACTATTTTGTATTCTTCTGTATCATCATCACCATCATATTGAAGAATTACTGTAGAACCAAGTCCAACTGTACCATCTTTCTTTTCGTTTTCATCTATTATTACTGCATGTTCAAGTGAATACTCTATTTGTTTAATTCTATTTTCAGTAGAAGCTTGTTCACTTCTAGCAGCATCATATTCGGCATTTTCTGATAAATCTCCTAAAGCTCTAGCCTCTTTTAAAGCGTTAATTACTTTAGGTCTTTTTTCTAACTTAAGATAATTCAATTCTTGCTCTAATTCCAAATAACCTTCACTTGTTAGAAAAATTTCTTTGTTTGTCATTTTGCATTTCTCCTTTTTGTCGACTAGATAATGATACAACAAATTGAGTCATTTGTCAAGAAACTTTAACCCTTATAATATCTCCTTTACATACCTTGCATGGAACGTTTATTTTAAGGATTTCTTGTGGATGCCTAGCAGCGTCAACTGACTCATTCTTATCATTTAATATTGTATTAATTTTATATGCAATTGGTTCCATATTAGGACCAAATATTTCAACTTCACTTCCAACTTTAAAGAAATTTCTTTCTTCAATAATAGCCATATTACTTTGTTCATCATAATATTTAACTATTGCTAAAAAATCTTGATTACTTTCCTCTTGTCTACCACTAAAATATTGCTCAGAAACAGTAGGATATTTATTATAAAATTGTGGGGCATTTTCTCTATTAGAACATCTATTTAATACTCTCTTATAATATTCTAATGTTTCTTTTGTTAATGTTTTATTTATTACTTTATCAATTATATTTCTATACGCATTAGTAACCGTTGCAATATAATATAAGCTTTTCATTCTTCCTTCAATTTTAAATGATTCAACTCCAATATTAATCATATCTTCAATATATTCAATCATGTTTAAATCTTTTGATGACATTGCAAACTCAGGATTATCTTGATTTTTAAAAGTGAATCTACATATTTGAGAACATCCCCCTCTATTTGAATCTCTTAATGTCACATAATTTGACATAACACATCTACCACTATAAGAAGTACACATTGCACCATGTATGAATGTTTCAGTTTCAATTTTAGAATGCTTCTTTATACTTTTAATATCTTCTCTTGAGCATTCTCTAGCAAGCACTACTCTATAAGCTCCAATTGATTCATAGAAATTGATTACATCGTGATTAGTAATTGACATTTGAGTTGAAATAAAAAATGGTATTTTTAAATTTAATGCTTTTATCCTAGATATTACTCCAAAATCACTTACTATTAATGAATCAACATTTGCATTTTCTAATTCTTTTAAATAATTATCTAAATTTTTAAAGTCTTCGTTATGAAATATCATATTTACAGTAACATATATTTTTTTACCATATTTATGAGCATAGTTGCAGGCTTCTTTAATCTCTTCAATTGAAAAGTTATTAGCATTAGCTCTTAGGCTATAATCATAACCACCAATATATACTGCATCTGCTCCATAATCAAGAGCCCATTTTAATCTAGTTAAATCTCCAGCAGGTGCTAAAAGTTCTGGTTTATTCATTTTAAATCACCCACCTTGTATACTATTTTATTTTCAAGAAAATAAAAGTCAGAGTCTATTAATTTATATAATTCTTCATTATCAAAATTATCTAATATTACTTTTTTATCATTTTCATCTATATTTGATAAATTAACAATAAAATTATAACCGTCTAATTTATCTAAATATTTATTCGCACAAAAAATTTTATTATTAAATATAGTTGTTGCTTTATTTTCTTCTTTAATAATTAATTCATGATCACTTACCGCTTCATTAACAACAATTCTATTACCTCTATCATTTATATCATAATTATCATAATAATTAGTTAAAAGTTCTCTTTTAGAATACATTAAATTATTTTTAGAAATTAAATTATAAAATAAATTAGATTTAGTGTGGTTGTTTATATCAACTAATTCATCTATAGTAAGTTCATTAGACACAACTACATTATCAAAACCCAATTCTTTTAAATAATTAACACTATAATAATTTGAAATTATATGATTAGGATATAACACTATCTTTTCTATAGGTATATAATTCATTAAAGAAAAATCTTCAACAAAAAAATACTCAATATTATTAAGCTTTAATAACTCTTTTTTTATAAGTTCTAAATCAGTTTCATGAATAAATTTATTAATAATTATAGATACATTATAAATTGATGAAAGTTTATTAATTTCATCAGAATCAAAATACGCATCAAATCCAACCGCAAAATCTTTTAAAGGCAAAATGAATGAATCATTATTATATTCATTCATTTTTTTATCATTTGGAATTATAAAATATCTTTTTTTCTCTCGCATATGCATAGTCCATCTCCAACTTCAATAAAGAGAGCATAATAATCTTCTTGCACAGATATGAATTCTCTAAATATTTCGATTTTTCTAACTAAATTTCTTAGATTCTTACCTTTAATAGAATCGCTTTTACCTACAAGACCATGAAAATTCATATTGTCAAAAATCATAATGCCGTTTTTATTTAAATTATTTTTATATTTGTTAAAGAAATCTATATTTTTTCCTTTAGCGGCATCTATTATAATCAAATCATATTTATCTGTCAAATCAATTTCAAGAGCATCAGCTAGAATAAGATTAACTCTATCATTATAATTGATGTCATTAACATTCTTAACAGCTTCTTTATATCTTTCTTCATTTCTTTCGATAGACGTTATTTTAATATCATCCGAAACACTTGCGAAGCAAATTGTTGAATATCCTATCGCAGTACCAAGTTCCAATATATTCTTAGCATTAATACTATTTATCTTTCTTTGAATATATTCAAGTCCTGATTTTTGCATAATTGGTATGTCATTTTTTTCGGCGTACTCTTCCATTTCCAGTATTTTATTAGTTACCATATTCATACCATTTGCCCTCTTTCTTTAATCTATTAACTGTTGAAATATGTTCAGAAGCAGTTTTACTAAAATATGTGTTTCCATATACATCAGCAACAAAATAATAATATTCTGTTTCACTTGGTTCAATTGAAGCAATTACCGAATTAATTGAAGGATTGCATATTGGTCCAACTGGAAGCTTACCAGCCATACAAGAAGCTCTCGTGTTATATGAGTTACAACTCTTTATTTCTTTTGTGTATAAATCTCTACTCCATAATTCAAGTTTTTCAGCATAATAAGTGGTTACATCACTACCAAGCGCCCACTTATCTTTAAGTCTATTATAAAATACACTTGCTACACCTTTTCTATCATTTGATTTACCAGCTTCTGCTTCAACAATTGAAGCAAGTGTTAACATTTGATGAAAAGTATAACCACTATTCTCTATTTCATCTTTATACTGAGTTAATTTACTATCCAAATTATCTATCATTTTTTCAAATATTTCTTCGATAGTAGAGTCTTTATAAAACACATAAGTATCTGGATATAAATATCCCTCTAAAGAATAATAAATATTTTTATTCTTAATCTCATCTGTTATTACAAAATATTTTTCAATTAAAGAATTTAAATACTCTTCATCTTTTAATTTATCTAAAATATCTTCCTCTGATATATCAAAGTTTTCTGTTATTTTATTAATAACATATCTCATATTTTTGCCTTCTACAAAAGTAATCTTAACAATTTCTCTTGTATCTTTAGCACCACTTGATAATGTATTTACAATAGATCTTAAATTCATTGAAGGTGATAATTCATAAATACCTGCTTCTAAACTTTTGGGTTTCATAAACTTTACAAATACTTTAAACATTAATTCATTTTTAATATATTTTTCTTTTTTTAAATCATCGGCGATTGATGAATAATTTTCACCACTTTTAACTTCAAAAGTATATATGTTTTTATCTTTCTTATTAACAGGAGAAGTTAAATTTTTATACAATAAAATAATTATTAATAAAACTATTAATATAAATAACGCAATAGATAATAACAAAATTTTTAATTTATTCAATTTTAATTTTTTTTCATTCATTTTTATTCACCGCTTAAAGATAACATGAATCTTTCAATATATTTCATATCTTCAATAGTTGGTCTTGATTTTAATACTTTATTTTTATTATTTAAAGCAACAACAATTGTATGAAGTGAACCATCATTTAAATATCTGTCATCTGTAAATACAACATATTTTCTACCACGCTCACAAATGAACTCAAACAATAATCTAAATTCTTTTTTCTTACCACTATGATTTTCAATCAATACTGTATTCATAATTACCCTTTCCTTTATCCAAAAATGTTTGAAGTATAATAACTGCAGCCATACTATCAATAACTTTCTTTCTGTTATTACGTCTTATATGACTTCCAATTAGTATTCTTTCTGCTTCGACTGTAGATAATCTTTCATCTTGAAGATGAACTTTAACTTTTAAATTCTTTTCTATCTTGGTTTTAAATGAATAAGTTTCAGCCCCCCTAACACTATTAGTGCCATTCATATTTAAAGGAAGACCTAATACTACTTCTTTTATATTAAATTCTTTTATTATTTTAGAAAGTTCTACTAAAAGTTCTTTATCTTCTGTATATCTTATTGTTTTTAAAGTGGATGCAATAGTCCCTGTTTCATCAGATATAGATACTCCTAACGTTCTTGCCCCATAATCAAGTCCTAAATATCTCATTTTATATATTCCTTAAGCATGAACTCCAAAATAGAATTCCTATCCAATTCCAAAATTCTACTTCTGCATTCCTTATAACTTGAAATATACCCAGGATCTCCACTTATAAGATAACCAACCAACTGTTTAGAAGCATCATATCCGTGTTCTTCAAGATCTTCATATATTCCTTTCAAAGTTTCTTTTTGATTAGCCAAATTAAGCTCTTGTGTATCAAAAATTTTTGTAGTTTCCATATTATCACATCCTACACTTATATTTTAACATTAATGATATTTACTTTTCAATATTTTTTAACGTTTCTAAAAATTTCTTACTTTTTAAATAAAGTCCAGTATAGCTATCATAATAAGTATTTAAAAATCTATCTATTTCATGAGTTACACTATCACTTATGTCTAGTTTAGATATTTTGCTAATATCAACATAATAATAAAGCCTTAATGTTTTTAATACTTTCTCATTAATAATAGGTTCTGCAGTCCTACAATCTTTACAAACATAACCACCTTTTTGATAAGACAGAGTCACAATACTTTTACTTCCACATACAACACAACCATCTAAATTTATTGATACGCCTAAATAATCTAAATACTTAAGTTCAAGAATATTACTTATAACCAAAGGATTAAATCCTTCTTCTATTTTTAATAAACTTGATATAAATAAGTCATATATCTCACTATTTCCTTCATGTTTATAAACATTCTTAGTTAATTCAGATAAATATGACATAAAACTCACTTTAGTTATATCACTTCTTATATTAGGAAAATAATTTATAATGTCTGCCCCAATTAAAGTACTTAATTTATCTTCTTTAAAATACATATAAAAATAAGCATAAGTAAAATTTTCACTTACTATTTTAAGTTTACTTTTAATATTTTTGCATCCTTTAGACATTACCCCAATAATTCCATATTCACGAGTTAATATATTTAATATTTTACTACTTTCATTATATGGAGTACTACCTAATATAAATCCTTCTATTTTTTTAATTTCCATAATTAAATTATATCAAATAAAAAAGTATCTTTCGATACTTAATTAAATATTTTTATTTAATCTTTTCTTTCATATAAAGCCTTTCTCCTAAAAGTTTTTTGAAAGTTATTTTAAAAGTAACAAATACTATTTGTTACTTTTTTTAGATTTACTATAGTTTAAATAATCTTCTATTTTTCCAGTTTCAGAAAATTTCTTCCATAATTTTTTAGTTTCATCCATAATTATCACCTACTATAATTATGATAATAAACCTTAAAAATTATTCACTTCTATTCAAAATACCTAATTCTTTTATATATTTTTCTCTATCTCTCCATTTTTTAAGTACTCTTACATATAACTCAATGTATACTTGTTTGCCTAATAAAACTTCTAAGTCTTTTCTAGCTTCCATTCCTATTTCTTTTATTTTAATTCCATTTTTACCAAGTATTATTTTTCTTAAAGCTTCTCTATCAGTAACAATATCTACATATATATGGGCAACATTATCAGTTTCTTGATAATCAGTTAAAACACAAGCGATTGAATGAGGTATTTCGTCTTCAGTTAAATTCATTACCTTTTCTCTAACTATTTCTGTTATTCTAAATTCCATTGAAGAAGATGTCTTATCATTATCTGGAAAATATTTAACACTATCTGGAAGATACCCTTTTAATACTTCAACCACTCTTTTTACGTTATCATTTTTTAATGCACTAACTGGTATAATTTCACAAAAATCATATAAATCTTTATATTCATTTATTTTATTAATAATCCCCTCATTATTTAATTTATCAATTTTATTTATTATTAAGAATACCTTTTTTGTAACATTTTTAAGTCTTTCAATAATAAATTTATCACCTGTTCCGATTTCTTCGGAACCATCAACAACGAATAATACAAGATCTACATCATTAACTGAATAGTATGCCTTACTATTTAAGAAACCGCCTAATTTATGAACTGGTTTATGAATTCCTGGAGTATCTACAAAAACTATTTGAGAGTCTGCATCAGTATATATTCCTTGAATCAAATCCCTTGTTGTTTGAGGTTTAGAAGTGGTGATTGCGACTTTTTCACCAACTATTGTATTAATTAATGAGCTTTTACCTACATTAGGTCTTCCAATAACACTTACAAAACCACTTCTCATTTTAAATCCTCTTTTACAAAATGAGTATTAAGTACTTCTTCAAATGTTAATACTTTCATTTCGCCTTTTGTATTCATTATATTAAATATCACATTTGAATCAAAAAACTCTAAAAATGTTTGTTTACATATATCACAAGGATAGCATAGTTTATCCTCATTATCACCCATTAAGTATAATGCTTTGAATTTTCTTTCACCATTAGAGATAGCATTATTAATTGCATTTCTTTCTGCACATATAGTTCCTCCGAATGAGGCGTTTTCAACATTTACTCCACTATATAAATTTCCGGATTCGGTTTCCACTATACATGCAAAATGCATATTAGAATATGGTGCATAACTATTTTTAATTAAACTTAATAATTTTTCCCTCATACTACTTTACTCCTTCTAAAATAATGATATAAACTTTGGTAAAAATATTATTAGTCCTACAATAACAGAAGCAACCGCAAATACTAATACCGCTGCTGATACTGTATCTTTTGCTTTTTTAGCAAGTGGTTTATATTCATTAGTAATTAAATCAACTACTGCTTCTAATGCTGTATTTACAAGTTCTAATGATAGAATTATTCCTAAAATTAATACCACCACCATCCATTCATAATTACTTATTTTTAATAAAAAACCCATTAATATAACTAATAAAGCAACTGGAATATATATCCATACAGACTGCTCGGTTCTATATGTATCAATAAGTCCATTAAAAGCATACTTGAAACTGCTTTTAATTCTTTTTAATCCTTTATCTTTTTGCATCATAACTTTCTAGTATCTCCTCTTCAAGTTTCCTCATAACCACTCTATCAGATTCCTCAATATGATCATATCCAAGTAAATGTAAAAGACCATGAACTGTTAAAAAACATAATTCCCTTTTTAATGAATGTCCATATTCTTCTGCTTGACTCTTTGCCTTATCTATCGAAATATATATTTCACCCAATAATCTCATATCAGGATATACGTAATCATCTGCTTCTTCAAAAGCAAAAGAAATAACATCTGTTTCAGAATCTTTATTCCTGTAATCTCTATTAATCTCTCTTATTTTTTCATTATCAACTATTGTTATACTAAACATAGGATTTTTAACCTTTAATTTTTTAAAAGTTATTTTGCATATATTTTCAATATCATTAATAGATACATCCTCATTTGTTGTATTTGTAATAAAATCTTCCATATACCTCCTAAAAACTAATAACACCAAATATGTTTAATAAAATAAACACAAGTAATAAAATACTAAGTATTACATATATTATATCCTTTTGAAATAAAGCTGGTAAATGCTTTTTAATCGCATCAAGTGCTACAAAAAGTAAGAAGCCAATTATTCCACCAACTACATTTAATATAATATCATCTATATCAAAACTTCTACCTATAAAATACTGAACTGTTTCAATAACAATACTAGCTGCAACTGTTGTAAAAAATGCTGAGCCAATATTCTTAATATTAGCATAATATGTTATAAAAAATCCAAACGGAATAAATAAAATAATATTACCTATTACTTGTCTGGTAAATTCTTTTGTTCCGAAGTCATATCTTAATATTTCTTTAAAAGGAATTAAATTAACTCCATTAAATCCATTGTTTTCATATGTTACAAGTTGAAATAACATTAAAATATAAGCAACAAATAATAAAAGCATAATTTCATTTAAAAGTGACACTTTCTTTTTATGGTTTCTAAAATATGCAACCCTTATTATTACAACCATTGCTAAAATTATTGCCATAATGGGCCAAGACACTTTTAACATTGATATTATTTCTTGCTTCATAATTCTTTTTTCTCCTCTATTAAAGAAGTATCTGTGATATTCTCATACACCTTATAAAATACTTCTACCTCTATTTTACTACTCATTGGTGAAATATTCAAAACTTTTTTACTTATTATATATTCTTTATCTTTTAATTTATTTTTGATACTTTTATCACTCCTTTTAATGGCCTCAATATATGCTTCATCTTTAGTAACCTTAAATTCTTTATAATCATATAACTCTTTTGTTTCTTTGTATATTTTAATCCCTAAATAAGGTTTATCAACCAACAATTTTATATTATTCATAGACATATTTGTATTATATTTTCCTATTAAAGTCATTTTATTACCTAAAAAATCTAAATAATAATGATTTATAACTTTTCCAGTTCTTACATATTCAACATATTTATAAGGTACCACAGTTTTAACTGTATACCAAACTTCACCATATACTTCCCCAGAGGCTCTTAAACTTTTTATATAAGTTTCACCTTTATACAAATCCCCACTTATTATTATTTCTCCTTTTTTAACATAGTCATTTATATCTTTTAAAACAACTCCATTATTAGATGTAATATGTTTTATCAAAGCATCTTTGGAAGCTACAATATGCCTTGGAGAATTTATTATATCATCATTATTTGGAATTACCCTTTCGGTAAGCAACACCTCATATTTGGTACCTTCTCTTTTAATTTCTAACCACTCTAATTTATCTTGATTATTTTTTAGTATTTCTTTTTTTATTTTATCTAATTCTTTATAACTCTTAATCCTACCATATTTTTTTATATTGTATGTACCTAGTTCATAATATAATTTATTACTTAACTCTTCATTATTTGTATGAATCTCTATAAAAAACATTGTTGTTGATAGAAAATATAATATAGTCAAACCTAATATTAATGATAATAAAAATATATAATTTGTTTTAATAAATTTAAGAATACTTTCTTTACCATAATATCCAACAACTCTAACTTTTTTAAACTTTCTTTTTATTCTTTTATAATCATTTTTATAAATTTTAAAATAATGATCATCTTTTTTACTATATAAATGATCAAATTTAATATTATTTCTAGATAAATAGTAAATTAATGTATTTAAATTATCACAAATTATTCTTATTTGAATAGTATTATTCATAAAACTCAATACCTTTACATTCAAGTTTAATTAATACCTCTTTATTTTCTAATTTCTCTACAACTAAATTTTTTCCATTTATTTTAATTTTTTTATCACCCAAGTTTATTTTAATATTATCTGAATCTACATCAACAATATATTTATAATTATAAATATATACTTTATTTTTATAAATACCTATTAAATAATCTTTATCTTTTACATAACTTACTAAATTTCTTAGCATATTATTCACCATTTAATTATATTCTTAAAGCATCAAAAAAACTCATTTTATAATGAGTTTATTTTATTATTCACAAGTTCAGAAATCTTTTTCATATCTACTTTACCTTTTAAAGTAGTATTTACTTCTCTCATAATCTTACCCATATCAGCTTTAGATGTAGGTTTAACTAAGTCAAATATTTTGTTAATTTCAGTTTCCATTTCTTCATCAGTTAGTTGTTCTGGTAAAAATGTTTGTAATAGTTTAATTTCTTCTTTTAATTTATCTGCTAGATCTAATCTATTACCTCTTTCAAATTCCAAAATTGATTCTTTATGTGTTTTTACTTGTTTAGAAGCAATATCTATTACAACATCATCACTAACTTCATCTAATTTATTATTTATCTTATATAAGTCAATTGCTGATTTTAAATATCTTAATGTACTTAGAGTATCTTTATCTTTATTAATCATTGCAGTTTTCATATCAGCATTTAATTTATCATATAACATAGTAATCTCCTAATTATACTTCTTATTGTGCTTTCTAGCATTTCTAATAGCTTCTTTTTTAGCTTCTCTTCTTCTTACGCCTGGTTTAGCGTATTCTTTTCTTTTTTTCATTTCAGAAGGGATACCACTTCTTTGCACTTTAATTTTAAATCTTTTTAAGGCACCTTCAACATTACCGTCTTTTACTTCAACACGTGTCATTCTTTTCTCCCCTCCTCTCATTACAAAGTAGATTATACAATAAAATGTTTTTGATTTCAACCTCCAAGGCACAAAAAAACACTTTTTTAGTGTTTATTCGACAATTTCTTGCTCACATATTAAGTCTATATTATATTCTTTTTTAACCTCTTTTTTTATCAAATTTATTAAATTTATAATGTCTTTTGAACTCGCGTTATTCTTATTAACAATGAAATTAGCATGCTTTTGAGATATATATGCTCCTCCAACACATTTACCCTTTAAACCTAACTCTTCGATAATTTTACCTGCATAATTACCTTCTGGATTTTTAAATACTGATCCGGCATTAGGATACTCCAAAGGTTGAGAATTAAATCTTTTTAATCTATATTCTTCTATTTTAGCTTTGATATCATCTTTATTACCCTTACATAATTTAAAAGTTGCACTTAAACAAATAAGTTTACTATGCTTAAATATTGAGTCTCTATATCCAAATTTTAAATCTTTATTATATAAAGTTTTAATCTTATAATCTTCAGTTAATACTTTAACTTTATATAATACATTAGAAATACTTGATCCATAACAACCAGCATTCATAAATATAGATCCACCTATTTGACCGGGTATACCAGTAGAAAATTCCATCCCAGAATATCCCATATTAGATACTTCCATAGAAAATTTACTTAAACTATATCCAGAAGATACAGTAAAATAATTACCATATTTTTTAAATACTCTAATATTAGTTAAATTTATTAATACCCCATCATAACCATCATCACTAAATATTAAGTTAGATGCATTACCTATAACTTTATATTTGATTTTATTTTTATCCAAATGCTTTAATAATTTAATAAGAGAATGTCAACAAAAGCCATAAAAGAACTACCACCAATCTTGTATGTTGAATAATTCTTCAGCATTATTTCTTTAACTTCACCAATATTTAATCTTATTAAATTGTCTTTCATATTTAAATTATAATACTTTATTAAAAAAATAAAAAGAGTTTAAAAACTCTTTATTTCAAACATGGTGTCCTCGGCACGATTCGAACGTGTGACCGACGGCTTAGAAGAAAACAGATTTAATCTATATAAAAAGGATTGATATTTCTCTCAATCCCTTTATTTATAGTTATTTATGCACATCTTCTATTTGAGCATTACATCATTATTGTTGGTGAGTGCCATAAAGAGGTGCCATTACTTATTCAAATTCAATTGTAAGAATATTATTATCACACCCATTAGGTTTTAAATTATAACTTTTTATTTTTTTGTCAATCACTTTTTCAATTGAACTTTCTTTTATCTCATATAAATATTTATCTTTTCCAATTATAATTGTTACATAATCAAAATCTACATCAGAGAGTTCTATAACTGTGTCTATTGCTATATCTTTGTAATATATTTCTCCGTTCCTAATATTAGTTTTATCAAAAGAAACACCTTCAAAATTATATTTAAACATTGTTTCTTTATCTATTTTTTTGAAAACAAGTTTGTCTGAATTATCAAAATCATAATAATGTAAAAAATAATTCCCAGAATTATCTAAAAAATAATATTCCCCAGATCCGCATCCACATACTGGAAAGCCACAATAAGTTTCTTTATACTTTACATCAACAATATTTTCACTTAATTTTGATAATTCATAAACCTTATCATTCTTATCTAAAATAACCTCAGTAAAGTATAAATCATTATTATCAGTTAATACATAAACAGGACCATCATCACTTTCTTCATAATAATACATTATAGCCTTTTTAACTTGGCCAGTTACTCCAGTAAATTTAAAATTTCTACATTCATCAAAGCCGCAATAAGTTATTACTAAGAAATCATTCTCATATTTATTTTTTAATCCTTCAACTGGTTTAAAGTTATTAATATTATTAATCAATTCAGTACCTTTTAAAGAATTAAAATAATGCATCTGCAACTTGTTATTAGAAATAAATTCAGTTATTTTAAGTGATCTAGTAGATGAATTATTACTGCTTGAAGAATTCTCTAAATTATTGTTTGATGGTTGTTCATTTATTTGGCTCGATTGTTGTTCTACCGGTTTTTCTTCTCCTTTAAAATAATTTACTCCATACCACACTAGGAACCCTACTAAACATATACCAACTACTGATAGTATCACTATTAATATTGGTGACGTACTTTTTTTCTTTTCTTCCATATCTTTTACCTCTTTTCTATTATAAAGTATATCATACTAATCCTTAATATTATTATTATAAATACATTTTACATTTAAAGTGTAAATACTTTATTAAACAAAAAAGAACTCATTTGAGTTAAATATGGTGTCCTCGGCACGATTCGAACGTGTGACCGACGGCTTAGAAGGCCGTTGCTCTATCCAGCTGAGCTACGAGGACAACTCCTGAATAACAATAGTGATTATATAATATTTTTAGTTAATTTTCAAGAGTTTTTATGACACTTATGTCATTTTTTTCATTGTTTACTCTAAAAATCACTTCTTTTACACCCAAATTATCCATTAATGACATACTTATAGTATACTCAACTTCTTCTAATATATTCTTACTATTAGTATCAAATATTTTATCATTAAAGAGTAAAATTATTTTATCTCCTTCTATTTCATATTTATCTAAACTAGCTGCTTGATTTAGATAAGTACTTAAATTTGTTTGATAAATAATATTACTTTTCAATTCTTCTATAACGAGAGTTACTTTATCTCTTTCATCATTATTAATCTTTGTAACTGGTGTGTAATATGTTTCATTATCAATTTTATTCACATAATAAACTATAGTTTGAGTTAAATTATTAAGAGACTCAAAATCATATATTTTATTTATACCAAAAGATCTATCCAATAACTCTGGTAATTTCTTTTTACTTAATGGAAGTTCTGTTAAAGGATTACCTTCAACGTTTATTTTTACTTTATTAATTTTATCAAATTCAGTTAAAGTAAACACTATTGCCTCAATCATATGCTCTTCATCATTTGAATTAACATTTAATATTTCTTTAGAAAAATTGATAGTTAGTATATCATTATCTAATTTTAAATCCAATACTCTTGTACCGCTTGGTAATAACCCTCTAAATCCATTAGGTATTTTATTATTTGAGTCATCACCTATAATTAAATAGTTTATTTTTTCTTTTATCATTTCTAATAAATCATTTTCATATATAGGAACTTTTAATTTAGAAACATAATTATATTTATCCATTAAATAAACACTCTTTAAGTTATCTTCATCATAATATTTAACTATTTCTTTATATTTTATTTCTTTATTATTTGGAAAGAAATATAGTATTCCCACTATCAATAAAGCAAGTGTTGTTATTGCTAATTTTCTATATGCCATTTGTTTAATCATATAACACCTCAAAAAATTATATTACTTTCTAAATAAAAAAATGACAAAGTCATTTTTCTATTTTTATTTCTCCTAATTTTAATAATTCTATTACCGCTCCTGCTCTACCTTTACATCCTAATTTTTGCATAGAATTGGATATATGGTTTCTAACTGTTTTTTCACTTATAAATAACTCGTCTGCGATTTCTTTAGTAGATTTATTTTGAACTAATAAATTAAATACTTCTTTTTCTCTTTTAGTAAGTATACTTTTATTCATTTTCACTCCCTCACATACCATTGATATTTTTTCTCTATGATATTTTATGAGGAAATGAGTTATAAGTGATAGCTAATACCTATTAACTTTCAAATTTAACTGTTATATACATTTTTTTATCATATTCTTTTTGAATACTTCTCATTATATTATTTGCAAGAGTTGCGTTATGCTCACTAGAATTAACTACTACTTTTACTTGATCTCCATTAATTTCAATAAAAGATTTAATTTTAAATTCATCTAACAACTTGTTTTCTAATTCTTCTTCTTTACCTTTAGCTAAATTTAAAAGTTTTAATTCTTCGAAAGCAGAATTTTTTTCTTCAGCAGTCGAAGTTGCGGATGTTAAAACAGTTTGTAACTCTTTCATAGTAGTTTCTAATTTTTCATCTCTTTCAACTCTTAAAGCAACAAGTTTATCACTTTCAGTAACATTTACTTCTATTTCTTTACTAACAGACTCTAATACATTTTTAGATTTTAATAATTCACTTGGCATAGTAACATAATATACTCCTAAAACTAATACTAGAGTAAGTAATGTTAAAAACCATAAACTTTGTTTATTAATCACTTATTACCCTCCCTATTTCTAATTAATTATATTACTATGTCCATTTTTTATTACATAAAATAAAAACTCTAAGCAATATTAGAGTTTTTTATCAATATTATTATTCAGTAACTTTCTTTAATAAACTAGTAATAGCTAAACCAATTAATGAAATGAAACCAATTATTAAAGTATAAATACTATTATCAGCAGTTTTAGGATTATCAGTAGGTTCTTCTGGATCCTCTCCTTCACCCATACCACCAATAAATTCATATTTTTCTCTTATTAAATCTAATGAATAGAATTCTTCCATAACATCTTCAGTTGTATCAGCTGTTAAAGTTCCGCTCTCTAATTCTTTAGTACCAGTTGCGTTAACAGTATAAGATTTTGCTTTCTTAGTTACATCATAGAAGTAACCTTGATTTTCAATTTTCTTATTACCAGTTAATACACCACTTTCTAATGTTACAGTTTCATAACCAGTTCCAGTTACAATATAATCATAACCTTTAGTTAAGATATTACCACTGGCTGTCCATGTATAAATATTATTATGAACATTTGCAGTTAAATGATATTCATTAGTAGGAATAAATGCACCATAAATAACATGTGAAGTTGAACCTGAATCCATTATAGCAACCCATGATCCATCTTCTTTTTGTTCAATTGTAAATAATTTATTATTTCCTGATAAGAATTTACTATTAAGTCCATGAATAAATATACCATTATCTACATTTGGCATTGAATTGTCAATTGGAGTTGGATTATTCATTTCTTTATAAGTTCTTTTAAACTCAGCAATCTCTTCTGCAGTTAATTCATTTAGAGTCCAAACATATATGTTGTGACCATGTCTGTTAATAACAAATAGTGAATTTGTTACTACATACTCATTTTGATTTTGAGTCACTAATTGTGCTTCATATACAGTACCAGCTTGTACTTCTTCAATATTAGAAGATTCAACAACCTCATATTGATTACCTATTTCTGTTAATCTTGCTTGTGCTTCTGCTTCTGTTTCATATACTTCTTCAATAGTCGAAGTTTCACCAGCTGTTGATGAAGAAGTAACATTACCAGTTACAACTGTGTCTTCATTATTTAAACCTAATTGACTGTTTAAATAATCATTTGCCTCACTTTCTGAGTTAAAACTTTGACTAAATTGATTAGTTGTATCTTCATTTTCATCATGTACTTTTTCAACATTTGTTGAAGCATTGTGATATTGATTTTTAAATGCTTCAATTGCGGCTTGAGCTTCTGCCTCTGTTTCACATCTTTCATTTAAGTATCTTTCAACTTCTTCAGTATCATTTGTGAATAATGAATCAATAATTGTATAACCTTGTGCTTCAAGATTAGATAAATATGCTTCCGCTTCTGTTTCAGAATTAAATGATTCACTTATTATACTTGTTGTATATTCACCAGTTCCTTTTGGACCAACCACTTCACCAACAAAATAAAATTCATCTGTTTCATTTTGACTTAAGAAAGATTTTAATGCTGCATCAGCTTCTTCATATGTTTCATAAGCTGTTGTACCTTCAATAGTTCCAACCACTGTATCGTTATCTGTTATAACTGGTGTAATATCACCATTAGCATTTTGATATTGATTTTTAAATGCTTCTAAAGCAGCACTAGCTTCTTCATATGTAGAATAAGTTTCGTTTAATGATACTTCTTCAGTGTCATAAACAAAATTAATATTTTCAACTTGAAGCCCACTATTCTTTAAAGTTTCAATATACTCTAATGCTTCATCATAAGTGTTAAAATGTTTTTCAACAGTATCAGTAACTTCACCTGTTTTTTTCATATAACTCTTGATGATAACAGTAGTATAACCAGATGACTCTAATGAAATCTTTAATTCATTTGCCTCTTCGCTGGTTAAATCAGTGTAAGCATCTGTAATGGTTTCGTTTTCTACAAATTGATATTCGTTTTCGCTACCAACCGGAATATCTTCACCATAAACAAGTTCTTCAGCATTAATATTATTTACAAATAACAACATACTTAATAAACATAATACTAAAGTTTTTATTTTTTTGTCCATTTTTATTTTCCCCCTCTCAAATGGAATTTGCTTTATATAATACATCTTTAGCGGTAATTTGTCAACTCATTTTTAAAATTTATCCTTAATATATAATAAAGTATTATTTATTTAATTCATTATTTGGTATAATTAGTTTGGTGATGCATTTAATGAAAAAGAAAATTATAAATATACTTACTATAATATTTGCTATCGGACTTGTTTACTCTGCTTACTCTCTTATTATGTATAAGATTGAAGAGAAAAATACAAATATACAATTGAAAAAAATAGAAGAAAATGTCGAAGTTATTGAAATAGATGAAAATGGTAGTAACAATGAGGCTACACAAAAAAGTAATTCTAATATGAATTTAGTGAGTGCTGACTTCAACAAATTAAAATCTATTAACCCAGATGTTAAAGGATGGATTGTTGTAAACGGAACAAATATCAATTATCCGTTTGTGCAAGGAAAAGATAATAATTACTATTTAAAACATTCATTTGATAAATCGTATAATAATGCTGGTTGGGTATTTTTAGATTATAAGAATAATTTATTAAATGATAAAAACACAGTTTTATATGCTCATAGTATGCGTAATAAAACTATGTTTGGTTCATTAAGAAATATTCTTAAAAATAATTGGTTAAATAATTCAAACAATCATATTATTAAATTATCTACTGAAAATGAAAATACTTTATGGCAAGTATTTAGTGTTTATCACATACGTACCACTAGTGATTATATTAAAGTTAGATTCAATACCGATAAAGAATTTGAAAACTTTTTAAGTATGATACAAAGAAGAAGTTATTACAATTTTAATGCTAATGTTTCTAAAGATGATCAAGTATTAACATTATCAACTTGTTATAGTAAAACAGAAAGACTTGTACTTCACGCTAAATTAATAAAAAGAGAAAATAAATAAAGACTAGATTATTCTAGTCTTTTCTTTTACTCCTTTACTTACCAAATCAAATTATTCATTACATAATTTTTTTATATTCATCCTCACTAATATTTTTTTTGATACTTTTATATCTAGCTTATTCTAATTTTTTAGTTGTTGAATTTCTTCTAACAAGTAAATCTATTCTTTCTTTTGATATATTATTTTCTTTATATAATCCTCTTTGTGTTCCTATCCATCTTCCTAATTGTATTTTATCTATTGTTGCATAGCGAAATGGAATTAAAAGATTACCATTTTCATTATAATATTGCTTAGCAAGTTTATAAATTTCATCCCAATGGTTATTTTTCACATAATTCCTCCTCACTTGTTAATATTATATCATACAAACAAAAAGCAGATTTTTCCCTGCTTTATAAGTTCGTAATATCTTAATCTTGCGATCATTCTATTTTAAATATAAAGATACTCTAAATGTAACATTTGGATGATGATTATTACCTGGTAATGGATCTCGATTTGCTGCAGGAAATGATGATCCAGTACATTCTCCTCCCATTAAGTTATATCCACCACTTCTCATAACATAATTATCTCCATATCTCTCTTGAGTCCATTCCCAATAATTACCTGCTAAATCATAGATATTATTTGCTTTTGTTTCTTCAAACATTCCTGTTGTACCTGATTTAACATTTCCAGTAAATGTGTTATTACTATAATTACCCCAACTTGTGCTATCAACTCTTATATCTTCTTCTGTTTTGGAGCCACTATCTACTAGCCACTGTAATGTAGTATCAAAGTTTATTCCATAAGTAAGAAAACCTTGCACTGTATCATTATCAGAGTACATATTATTACATACTATTTTCATATCTTGTGGAGAAATATTTGTCCATATTCTACCATTATCATTTTTAGTTATTCTCTTAACTGATGGAATATTATCATTATCTGATCTACTTGCTTCATATCTACCTATATAAAATCCACCATATTTTTCTACACTATTTTTCATATTGATATATTCTGCCCCATCAATTTCATCATAATAGGCATTATTTGATTTAGAATCAGATAATTCATAACTAGAATTCCATATACCACTTGGAGCAAAATTGATTCTTTCAAACTTAGTTTTAGTTGTAGGTATCCATACAAATTCACTCCCATCAGGACCTATTACTACAAGTCCAGTACTAATTGTTTGTTCATCTTTTTTGGAGGATACTTTGAAGTCTGAAGGAATATATGCTATATCTCCGTTTGAATCTTCATATTTTTCTATTCCTTCATTTATATTTGTGTAATCAATTATTGTTTCTTCATTTTTATCTAATTGTTTAACTCCTATTGTCACATATCTTTTAAACACAAAATAGCCTCCTATTACAAGTAGTGTTATGATTAAAATGATTGCTAATATTTTCTTTTTATTCATAAAATCACTCCATCACTCTCTTTAATTCTTCTTCGGTTCTTTCTACATATACTACATTTGATATTGGAGATTCTTCTCCATTTTTTGAAATACCTTTAAAATAAAAATACCATTTACCAACTCTTGCTACATCAACTGAATCTGATAAAGCGATTTTCCATTTACAATTATCTGATGTATCCTCTTCTGTAGGACAAAACAAGTAATGATCCAATTTATCTTTTTCAAAAGTTGCATCTTTAATTATATGAACTCTTCCATCAGATTGATATTCTATTACCGGTGCTGTATTTTCTTTTTTAGCACAGCCTGTAATCAATACTATAATAGCAATTAAAATTAGTGCTATTTTTCTCATTTTATGTTTCCTTTTTCTAATCCAGTAATTAGAACACTTTTATTCCATAAATCTTTTCTGTTTTCCACATTGTATGATAATTCTGATGAATTAATATACTTAGTACTTCTATCGTAATATTTTCCTGAATCTTTATATTTATCATTAACTACTAATTCAGAAAGTGCAGTAGAAGATTTATCTAAATCTCCAAGTCTTTCTGGCATAGTTAGTTTAACCATAGCAGTTCTTGCTTTACTGTTATGACCTCCACTAAAATTGGTGTTCATCATACCTGGATTAAAAGCATTTACTAAAATATTAGAATTATCTTTTCTTAATATCTCGTCTAATTCATATGTAAAATAAATATTACATAGTTTAGAATAAGAATATTTTCTTCTATCATTTTCTATTGGGTGAAATAAAAGTTCTGGGTCTCTCCATTCAATTCCTCCAGGAGGATTATGCATATCACTTGTTACATTGAATATCTTTCCATCCTCTTCCATATAAGGAAGAAGTAAATTAGTAAGTAAGAAGTGTCCTAAATAATTTGTTGCACATACAATTTCAATTCCATCAACTGATAAACCATCATGCCCCATAGGAGATATTCCTGCATTATTAACAAGTCCATATATTTTTTTATTTAGTTTCTTAAATTCTTGCACAAAATTCCTAACTGATTCTAATGATGATGTATCAAGTTCTAATACTTTAATATTATTATTCTCAGTAATATTTACTATTTCTTCTTTTGCATTATTTCCTTTATCAATATTTCTACAAGCAAGTATTATCTCATAATCTTTATTATTTGCTACCTTTTTAGCTGTTTCTAATCCCAATCCTGAATTTGCTCCAGTTATAATTATTGTTTTCATTAAATCATCTCCTATAATAACATGGTTACTCCACCATCTACAAAGATAGTTTGACCAGTACAATAACTACATGCATCTGATGCAAAATAAATAAGAATTCCATCTAAATCTCCATCTTTTCCAAATCTTTTTAACGGAGTACGTTCTAGAGAACTTTGTCCAAATGGAGTATCTAGGGTATCATGAGTTAATTCAGTGTCAAATACTCCTGGAGCAATAGCATTTACACATACGTTATATGGTGCCATATCAGCTGCTAGAGCACGAGTGAAGTTAATAACTGCTCCTTTAGATGCATAGTATGCAATATTTCCTTCTGATGCAAATCGTCCTCCAATAGAGGCAGTATTAATAATTCTTCCAGAATTTTGTTCTTTCATGATTTTTCCTACTTCTCTACTCATTATGAACATACCTTTAATATTGGTATCCATTGTTTTATCCCAATTTTCAGTACTATAAGTAAAAAAATCTCCAAATAAATCAATACCAGCATTATTACATAAAATATCAATTCTACCAAAATCATTTATAACTGTAGCTACACAACTTTTAATACTTTCTTCATCAGAAACATCACATGATACTGCAATACATTTTATATCTAATTTCTCAAGTTCACCTTTTAACTCTTCTAATTTTTCAACTCTTCTTGCTGCTACTGCAACATTAACTCCTTGTTCCGCTAAGGCTTTTGCCATTTGTCTTCCTATTCCCGAAGATGCCCCTACTACCAAAGCATATTTCCCTTTTAAATTAAATATATCTTTCATTTTCATTTCTCCTTTATTTACTATTTTCTTTTCTTTTTTGCAAGCCTGATTTTAAGGCTTGATTAATTTGGTCTTTATAATCTATGTGATATGTTTTACCATCTTTAACAAAAAAATTTCCTGTTTGTCCAAAGATGAATTCTACATCATATTTTAGACATTGTTTATATACTTTTTCTACCCACTCATAGTGTAGTGGTCTATCTCCCTCATAGTTTTCACCGCCTAATAGAACCATTTCTATTTGACCAGTTGATAGATATTTATCTATATCAATCTCCTCTATCATTGGTTTTAGACTAACCCATTTATGTTTGGCAGGCACTTCTAGAAGTAATGGTATTCTTTCATCAGCTCTTTTTTGATTTTCACATGATACAGCAATAGTTACATTATCCCAGCCATCACCCCAATCTTTAGGTAAATGGTCTTTAATTCTACTAGCTCTTTTAGTTAAAAGTGAAAATGTAACATCTGGTCTTCGTTTTATCATTTCCCATACTTCTTCTCTCCATTCATCAGCTTCTTCTAAAAAGAAATCACTAGACATACATACTCTAACAAATTCTCCTGATTTAATTTTGTAATTTCCTTGTCTATCTTTTTTTAATGGTAAATTAAAGTCAGTCTTTGTTTTATATATTTGGCTTCCGTCGTGACCTCTAGTCTTATCTAAAAAATACATAAAACAATTTTTACAGCCCTCACTATATTTATGACATCCATGCCATGGATTCCATGATGGATCATTTCTTTTCATATAACCACTTCCATTAATTTAACTTAAATAATTTTTCAGCATTCTTATGCGAAATAAGTTCTTTTTCTTCATCAGTTAAATTACTATTCATAAGAAAATCTACTACTGTATCATTCATTAAATATGGATAATCTACTGCCCAAATAATATGATCTGCTCCCATATATTTAGTTACTGCTTCTAGATTGACTAGAGATTCTATTCCACTTGGTGTTACATAAATATTATCTTTATAATATTCAGAAATATTCTTTTTTAAGCCAGTTTGACTTTTAGGCATCATATAGTCCATTCTATCTAGCATGGCTATCATTCCTTCTCCCCAGTGACCAGTAATGATTTTTAAATTTGGACATCTATCAAATATTCCTGATAAAATCATTCTAACTACTTGAATACCTATATCTATATGCCAACCAAATCCGGCTGATGAAAATTCATTAGCAACTTCATTACTCCAACTTCCATCTTTAGAATTATAATAGTAATCTTGAATTTCTTTTACTGGAAACGACGGATGGAAATATATTGGTACATCTAATTCCTCTGCCTTTTCAAATAATGGGATATATTGCTTTTCATCTAAAAAGTGTCCATCAACTTTGCCTTGTACTAAAGCCCCTTTAAACCCATATTCTTTTACACATCTTTCTAATTCTTTAACTGATGCTTCAACATCCCATAATGGAAGTGTTGCGAAAGCTCCAAATCTATCTGGATGTTTAAGAGTT
This sequence comes from uncultured Bacilli bacterium, assembly GCA_905235065.1. GTDB lineage: Bacteria > Bacillota_I > Bacilli_A > RF39 > UBA660 > CAJOJR01. Next base: position 3,363 of record CAJOJR010000008.1, on the reverse strand, counting down.
TGTTCTTTTAAGAAATCATTTCCTCTAATACATGTATTAGTTCTTTCTTCTCCTATAAGATTTGAAGATGCTAAATTAATATAAGATAATAATTGCATATCAATGCCAACTTTGTCCATATAAGGTATTCTAATATTTTCCGTATCAGTCAACTTGCCATCTACAGTTGCTTTCTCCATAAAGAATCTCATTCTATCTTTTCCAAAATCTCCTGCTGGTGATTTCATCATACTTTCTAAAGCGTCTTCACTTGTTATATGTTCTTCTATAGTTATTACTTTCATTTATTTATTCCCTCCATCATTTTATTTAATAAATTTAATAGTTGTTTCTGTTCTTCTTTTGTCAAGTCTTTTGTAAATTCTTTTTCAAGGTTTTCTCCCAGGTTATATAATATTTCTTTTTTATCTAATGATTTTTTAGTAAGTTTAATAATCTTACTTCTAGAATCATTTGGATTTGGTACTCTTTCTATCCAACCGCCAGATTCCATATTTTGTATAATTCCTGTAACTGTTGGATTAGTCATAGAATATTCGTTTTGAATATCCATTCCAATTACATTGTCGTGATCGTATAAATATTTAAGTATCTTAAATTGTGTTGGTGTCAAATCGTAAGGTGATAAACTAGGATTGGCAATTTTATCAAATTCTAGTGCAAGCCTTTTAATTAAAATAGCTATTTTCTTATTTTTCATGTTATTTTCCTTTCTATATAGGTTCCTATATACATTATATATAGTTCCCTATATATTGTCAAGGCATAAAAAATCAGATAATAAAATATCTGATTTCTTCACAATTATGCTAAGCAATTAAAATCAAATTTATTCAATAAATCTCTAAATTTCTTTTAATCTCTTTTCAATTGCTTTACTTATCTTTTTTGCATCCTTTTTAATTATCATCATAGCAATTATATTTATAATTGAATGGATTATAATCATTATTCCTGCAAATACTGTTATTGATAATGACGCCTCAAATGGATTAAATACAACAATAATACCAATAATTAAATCAATAATTCCAAATAAAAGTAATAAAATCCAAGGTACTTCTTCTTTTCTTATTGATATGGCCATTTTAATTGAATTAATACTTGATAAAGCAACCCACACACCAATTGCAATTGTAAATACAGTTGAAAGAATGTCTGGTTTTCCAAGAAGTATAATTCCCAATATAACAGATAATATTCCTGATGCCATGCCTTCAAATGGAACATAATTCTCACTTGTTTTAATGTCTAATATTATTAAAACTATGCCATGCAAAATAATATAGATTGATGCTACAATTCCAATTGTTTTTATTGACATGCTAGGATTTATTGCCATTATTAGGCCAATAACACAAGCAATAACAGATGAACAAATAATTGAAGTAGTTGTTCTTTTAAATATATCTTTCATTATCTTTCTCCTCTCAAATATATTATAGCATGTTATAAATCATATTTGTCAAAATAATACCAAAATTAATTAAATTTAATTTCTGCATTTTTTAATCTTTTAAATTTGATTTTTTTCTTAGCAATTAATTTTCTTTCTATCAACCAACTATTCGCAGATTCCCATATAGAAAAAGAACCAATCGTTGAGAGAATTTCTAAAAGAATAACATTTATTTTATTACTAAATGCTAATGAAAAACTTATAAAAATTATTCCTATACATAAGAGCCATATTTGTTTTGAAGTATTAAATCTACTTTCCTTATTTACCAAATTTACTTATTCATCTATATTTTTTTCTTTAATAATATTTCCTTTTCTCGCGTATGTTAATATTTATTTTGTTTCTTCATATTCTTTGATTCTTGTATTTACACCATTTATTATTTTGTACTCACGATGTTTATTTTTATTTACTTTGTTTAAAATTTCTTTTTCTAAATCTATATTTAATATTTCAGATAATCCTAGTAAGTATATTACAACATCAGCTATTTCTTCTCCAACAGCATCATCTTTCTTCCTCCAGGCTTCATAAGCTTCCGCTACTTCTCCATAAGTTAAGCAAAATTCCTTATTTACATCTGTAACATTAAACCCTTTGTCTAGTTTATTTTGATATACATCTTTTTGTATTTTTTTTAAATCTATCATTACTGTTCCTCCAATACTTTATTTATTATGTTTCTTATTTTATAAATTCTATTTTTCATAAATTCTGGATGATCTTTAAACCATTTTATATTTAATGGTGATGGATGTGGTAAAACAATAGTAAGTTTTCCATTAATATAATTATCTTTAAATATCAAATCATTAAAGTTTTCATTAGGAAAAAATACTTTAGCTGATTTAGCACCAATTATAATATAAAGTTTATTATTAATATACTGTAATTCTTTTTTTATCCATGTATCATAACAAATTTTTGGGGGTATTCTATCGTTCCCATTTTTATCTTTCCCTGGATAACAATGTGCAAGTGCAGCTATATAGAAATTATCTGGGTTGTAGAAATCATCATCGCTTATTTTATACCACTCATATTTTAGTTTTTTTCCACTTAAGTCCGTAAATGGTTTCAATGTTTGATGAACTGTAGCAGAAGGAGCTTGACTAATTTGAACAATCTTTGAATTTTCATTTCCTAATATTATAGGATGAGGTTTAAAACCAAATTTTTCTTTACAAAGTTCACACTTTTTTATTTGTAACATTAAATCTTCAAATTCTTTTGACATTGTTTTTTCTATACTCCTCTATTCTTTGTAATACTTCATTAAATATTTGCTCTATTGGTTGCATACCATTAATATATATTAAATTATTTTCATTCAAAATTGATAAGTATGATTTTCTAACCTCGTCTAAATGTTCCACTGATGATTTAATATTAAATTTTGTATCAGAATTTCTTTTTACTGACTCTTCAGGAGTAATATCAATAAAGAAACCTATATCTGCCTTAGGAAAAACTGAATTAATATTTAAAACAAAATCTTTATCAACACCTTCTGCCATTCTATATGCAATAGCAGATGGAACATATCTATCAAATAACAATATTTTATTTTTTATATCTTCACTACTAATATTTTTCATTCTTATATATCTATCTGCAGCAAATAAATATGCTTTTAAAATTGAATCTAAAGTACCTTCAATAGCCATTTTCTTTAGTTCTATACCAATATTAGTTTCAAATTCTTTAGAAACTTCTGCAGGAACTCCTATACTTTCATAGTAATCCTTTAGCATTTTAACCAAAGTTGTCTTACCACAATTATCCAATCCTTCGAATATAACTATCAAATTGTATCACCTCTAACTAACATTATATCACAAAAAGAGATTGAGCTTTCACTCAATCTCAACTATTTATTCTTTGCTTTGATTGCAGCTTGT
>CAJOJR010000007.1 GCA_905235065.1 uncultured Bacilli bacterium | reverse complement strand
GTCAGCTGATGTCACTCTCATTGAAGATGCATTTTCATTACCATCTACTTCGATACTAAAAAATGCATATGTTAAACCTATTGACACAAGCAAAAAAATTACAAATATAATTATTGCGAGTTTTAATTTTAAATTTTTGCTTAATTCAAACTTACTTTCCATTTTAATCACCTATTATATTAATATAATATAACATTTAAAAAAAATATACAATATTAATTAAAAAAGAGGAAATTTCCTCTTTTTCTACCAACCTATGAAAGCCCCAAATATTATAGCTAGTAAGATAAATAGTATTAGTATAATAAAGAAGCTATTTCCATAACCATATGTATTTCCACACCCTTGCATTATAACACCTCCTTATATTAAATGAATGCACCTAATATGATTACTAATAAAATAAATAATACTAGCGCAAATGCTGCTCCTGAAATTCCGTTTCTCCCATTGCAACCACATCCTGTATTCATACGTTCATTCCTCCTTTTTTAATCTTTACACTTTTATTTTATGGAACTTTTGATTTTGTGTGAGTGCTCATATTGTATTTTATTTTCTTTTTTGTTATCATAATTGTTGACGGGAGGAATTTTATGAAGAATTTAAAGAATGTTTTATTAGTATTTTGTTGTTTGATTTTATTAGCTGGTTGTGGAAATGTAAAACTTAAGAGTGGTGAGAACGCTGCAGTAACATTTAAAGATGGTGAAGGAATAAGTTCAGATGAATTATATAATGAACTTAAGAAAACTAAAGGTGCTGAAACATTAATAAACATGATTGATACGTATTTGTTAGATAAAGAGTATGATGTTACTAAAGAAGAAAAAGATTATGTTAAAGATGTTATTTCTTCAGTGAAGAAATATGCTAAAGAATATAATATGGAATATGCGGATTATATTTCCCAATATTATGGAATGACTTCAGAAAAAGCTTTTGAAGAATATGCAGCGCTTAATTACCGAAGAAACAAATGGGTTGAAGATTATGCTAAAACTCAAGTAAGTGATAAACAAATAAATGAATATTATGACAAATATACTATTGGCGATATTGAAGCAAGTCATATATTAATTTCTACACAAGCAACTTCTAATATGACAGATGATGAAAAAGATAATTTAAACGATAATGCCTTAAAAAAAGCTAAAGAAGTTATTGTTAAATTAAATAATGGGGAAGATTTTGCAGAACTTGCTAAAGAATATTCAGATGATACTGCTTCTGCTAAAGAAGGTGGTAAACTTGGATATTTTAATAGAGGTCAAATGGTTAGTGCTTTTGAAGAAGCAGCTATTGCATTAAATGTTGGCGAATATTCTAAAACACCTGTTAAAACAGAATTCGGTTATCATATAATTTATAAAACAAATCAAAAAGACAAACCAGAATTAAAAGATGTCAAAGATAATATAATTGAAACAATTGCTAATGAAATGATTAATAATGATCAAACACTATATTCTAAAGCTTTAAAAGCGCTAAGAGAAAAATATGAAATGACTATTAAAGATTCAGTATTAAAAAGTGGTTATGATTCAATAGTAAAATAATAAATTTAAAAAAGTCAGGATATCCTGACTTTTTATTTTAATTAAATCTTCTATTTAAATACACGCACGATATTAATCCAATTAAACTAACGATTAATACACTTATGCTTAAATATATTTTATCACCTGTTGGAGGATTATCTCCGCCTTTTGGTGAATAGTAGTTAGTAATTATAAATCCTTCTTCAGCATTACCTGTAATTACTACATCATATAAATCTTTTAAATTAGTTAACTCAATTGTTTCTTCAGAAACTGTATATACTATTTTATGTGCTTTATCAAATATTGGTAAATTTTCAAATGTATATTTCCAACCTTTTTTTGCACTCAATGTTGCTCTTTGGATTACTACTCCATCTGCCTTTAATGAAACCACTATCTCTGTTGGACGAACTTTATCAGCATCATCCCAATCTTCCCAAACTTTTTTAACATCTACTTTAGTGGTTTCAGTACTATATTTATTTACCATTTCAACTTCTTGTTTTTGTTGTTCAACATCTTCAAAATAACCGGTAATTCCCAATAAGTTTTGATAAGCACCTTCGTAAAAATCAAAACCTGATAAATCTGATGTTTGATTATTTGCTGAATAAATATACAAATGCATATTAGATGGATGATGTTCTTTATCATTTATTAAATATAGATATAATTCATAATATCTTGCTATTTGCTGTCTAACTTCTTCGCTATTTTTACCATTATGTCCGCTACTCCAATGACGTGCAAGATTACCAAAAGCATCTCCATTACCAAAAGATGTTACATAGATATCCTTTCCTAATGGTTGTGTTGGATCATAAACAAAACTTCTATACCATGGGTATAAATACCATACATACTTTCCATCTTCAGTTATATAATAGTCTAAACTTTCATAACCCTCTGGGGCACTTCCTATAGTTACTCTTTGTACTCTTGTAAGACCAGCGTTTGTATAATTTTTAAGTGCTGATTCTGTTACATATCTAATTTCTGCTTCAGATAAATCATTAAAAATAGTTGCAGCTTTATGTCTATGATAAATGATATCTAAAATCTTGTCATATAATTCTTGTGAACTTAAAGTTTGATCAGATACATCAATCATTTCAGTATTTTGATATGCATCAATATATGTAGTTTGCTGTGTATAATCTTTAATATCTGTTGAATCTAATATTTCGCCATTATATATTGAATTTTCATCAGGTGTTTCCCAATCTTGATTAATGCAATATACTTCATGCTTTCTCCCTTCTATTTCTACATAATATAAAGGAGTCCCACCATAATGCTCACAAGGAGTTTCAGAAAAATCAACGCCAGCATCAAGATCGACAATTTCAACTTTAACAGTAAATTCTTTATCTTCAGCCAAATCATATCCTTCTGGTGCTTCAACTTCATGAAGTGTATATGTTCCATCTGGAAGAAGTATTTCATGAGATTCAGTAGTTGATACCCATTCTTCAATAACTTCACCAGTAGAATCTACAATTTGTAATTTTGCACCAACAAGAAGATTTCCTTCCTCATCAACCTTATTAATTGTAACTAACACCTTATCAACTTCATATATTTCTCCAGATACAATATCAGTTTCATCATTACTGGGTGTTTCAGTATTACCAGTTTCTTCTCCATTACTTTGTGTGTTCTCAGCAGTCGTCACTCCTTGGGTTCTGCTTTCAACATTACTTGAATAGTCTCGTTTTCTGTTTCATTTTGATCTTCATCAGAATCAGCCCCAGTTTCACTTTGAAGTTCTTCATTAAGAATACTATCATTTTCACCATCTAATTCTAACGCCTTTACAGATGTTAATGTAAAACTTAGCATAAAGCAAAAAACAAAACTTAAAATTATCAATATTTTCTTGTACATTTTATACCCCCCTGAAAAATATTTAATAATAATTAAATTGCTTCCTATAATAGCATATTAATCATTATTTTGCAATAATAAATTTCTATTTATAATATTTTATAAATAATATGTTCATAAATTAAAAAAATACACTCTTTTACAAGTGTATTTTTTAATTTTACTTTTTAATTTAACAGTTTATTTATATCAGAATAATTATATCCTTTTCTAAGTAAATTATTAGTAATTTTAGTATTAAGTTCTTTACCTTTAAATTTATTACTATACTTCTTAAATGATTTTTTATATTCTTCTTTTATGTTTTCTTCATCATTCAATGAAATGTTTTCTAATAGTGGATATATCATTTCTTTTGAATAGCCTTTTATATTTAACTCATTGAGTATCTTAAGTTTAATCATATTTGTTGAAAGTTTTTTATTATTTATGTATCTTTTTATGTGTTTTTTTATTTTATCTTCCCATACATTATCATCAAACTTATTTAAATGTTCATCTATTAGTTCTTTATTAAAACCTTTTTTAATAAGTTCATCTTTTATTTTTATAGGTCCGATATCTTTCAAATTAACTGAATCATTTATAAAAGATGTCACATATAATTTATCATTTAATACATTCTTATCATATAAATTATTTATTATTTTATCTATCATTTCATTGGAAACATCTTTTTTAATTAAGTAATCTCTTACTTCAGTCTCACTGCGCATCTTAAAAGATATATAATTTAATGCTAAATTATACATTTCATAATACTTGTTACTTTCTAATACTTCTTCTAATAAATCTAAATCCACACTTTTTTTGGTTATTAGATTGTATTTTAAAATAACATCTTCATATAAAGTTAATTCTTCGTTTTCAAAATATACTTTATACTTATCTTTACCAATTTTCTTATATTTGATTATGTTCATAAGCCTCATACAAAAAAAGATTTAATTCTCTTTTATTTTAACTAAACCCTTTTCTATTTCTTCCAAACTTCTTCCAATTTCTTTTTTAGATACATACTCTGATTCTTTCATTTGATAAAAATTCTTGCTCAACATTTCTTTAGCTCTTATTGACACAACATGAACTAATTTGTATTTAGAATCAATTGTTTGTAGTAATTTATCTATTGAAGGATATAACATATTATCACCTCTCCTATTTTAAATATACTTTATTATTTTAAACATTACAATTGTAACTTTACATTTTATAATTTTAAAATAAAAACACCATAAGGTGTTTTTTAATTAAAACATATTACAGCATCCAGGATCTTCATTAACTATTACATTTTCTTCCGAACAAGTATAACATGGTCTATAAATATGTCTATAAACATGATGATTTATAATTCTAGTATGTACTGGACATACATGTGGAACAGTATGACATATTGTTCTATGAATTTGTCTTTCTTTTACACACTCAGTGACTTCTGGCATTGTACACCCGTTCATTTCAGTACCACAAGACGGAGTATTAGATTCCATACTTTCTTGTGTCATGCTTGCCTCTACATTATAGTTTTGATACATTCCATATTCTTTCATTAAAATGCACTCCCTTTCTTTTATATTGTATGAGAGAGTATTCTCAAAGTATGGGTAAAAGCCAAAACAAAAAGTAAGTTAAACTTACTTTTATGATTGTGCTTGCTTAGCAACATTTTTAATACCATGCTTCTTATTTCTTAAGAACATATATACTCTAGGGAAATAATTAATAAGAATTCTTTTAGCTATTCCCCTTGCCCATTTTTTAACTTCAGCAAAGAATACTAAAGTTCTTCTTGGTGTTAAAGGCCCAACTACTATAAAGTCATAGAATTTTTCCATAAAGTGTCTAAACTTAGTATCTTTAGCAAAACACCATTTATATCTTTTAACAAAATGTTTAAAATATCTAACTATAAATAGTACTTGATGATCTGGAAATTGTGGCTGTTTAATAAACACTTTTGTTTTAGGAGTTATTTCTCTTAAGAAGCCACCTTTTCTAGCGGTATCTTCTAATATAGTCATTGGATATGGATAGAAAATATTAGGTATCATATCATCACTTTTTAACTTTGCATTTAATTTAATAGTTTTCAATGCTTTGTGTAGATCTTCATATGGAAGACCAATAATGTTATATGTTAATACTTTTATTTTATATTTATTAAACCAATTATAGCAATTTATCATTTGTTCATCAGTTGTATATCTATGCAAGTATTTCTTTCTAATTTCTTCATCTCCACTTTCAAGACCGATATCTAGTACATAACATCCAGCTTCTTTTAGCTTTCTAACATCTTCTTCTTTTACTATGTCAAATCTTAAATTACATGTAAAAGGTAAATGTATTTCTTTTGTATAAAGATCAATGAACTCATTATACCATGCTGGAAACATATTAAATATTGCATCTCTAAAGTTCAAAGTATTTATATTTGGATATTTTTCTAATATTCTTTTGATTAATTCAATAGATTTTTTAGGACTTCTAAATCTAGCATAATTCTTTTTATTTGGATATATATTTCTAAATTGAGAATTACCACAATAAGTACAAGAATATACACATCCTCTACTTAACATTATTAGTGCTTGATTTAATTTAGTTGAATCTAAGTTTTTATAATCAAATAAGTCTATGTCTGGAAAAGGCAAAGTGTCTAAATCTTCTATTAATGGTCTTACGGGATTTTTAATAATCTCTTTACCTGTGTTAAAATAGAAACTTAAGGTATCATGATAATTCTTCCCTTCACTCATTTTATCCATAAGTTCTAAAATAGGATATTCACCTTCACCAACACATACTGCATTTAAACCATCTATTTTCATGAATTCATCTGGCACTAATATCGCATGATATCCTCCACAAAATAAGAATATATTTTTATCAATTTCTCTAGTCCATTTAATTAATTCTTGAACATATTCAAAAGCAGTCGTTCTTGTAGAAAAACCTATTAAATCAACATTACTAAATTCTTTTTTTAATCTTTTTTGATATTCTTCTTTTGAATAGCAATGAGTTATGTGCATAAGACTTACATTATGTCCGCCTTGTTTTACAACTGCGGAAATTGATGCTAGTCCTTCACTATAACTACCTCCACCACTTTTTTTATCAGTATCTCCTTCTAAAAAATCAGGATATACTAATAATAAATGTAATGATTTTTTATTATCTTTTTTTATTACTTCTTTTTTATTAGCCATAATTACTCCTCAAATATATTATACACCATTTTTATAAATTAAAAAGGCATTTTTAATTTTCCATTCTTCATTTGTTTCATCATTGTTTGCATCATTTCAAATTGTTTCAATAATCTGTTAACATCTTCAACTTTTGTTCCACTACCTTTTGCAACCCTTACTTTTCTACTAGCTTTTAAAATATCAGGATTTTTTCTTTCTTCTGGAGTCATAGATAGAACTATTGCTTCAGTTCTTGCTAGTAATTTAGGATCAACATTTATATTATTAAGTCCCATCTTAGAAGCTCCTGGTAATAGTTTTAGCAAATTTTCTAAAGGACCCATTCTTTTAATTTGCTTCATTGTACTTAAAAAATCTTCTAAGTCAAATTTACCTTTTTGAAAATTCTTAGCTGTTCTTTCGGCTTCATCCTTATCTATTACTTCCTCTGTTTTTTCAATTATAGATAAAAGATCTCCTTCACCGATTATTCTAGATGCCATTCTCTCTGAATTAAATTCAGATATTCCATCTAATTTTTCAGAGTCACCTATTAGTTTGATTGGAACATTTGTTAAATGCCTTAATGAAAGAGCTACACCACCTTTGGTATTACCATCCATTTTAGTAAGTATACATCCAGTTAACTTAACACATTCATTAAATCCATTTATAACATTAATTGCATCTTGTCCCATCATAGCATCAATTACTAGTATAATTTCTGATGGCTTTATTTCATTATCAATTTCCTTTATTTCATTCATTAGATTTTCATCAACTTGAAGTCTACCAGCAGTATCAATAATTACATAATCATAACCATTGCTTTTAGCATATTCTATACCGTTTTTAGCAATGCCAAGTACATCTTTACCATCTTCAGAGTATACTTCAATTCCTAGTGACTTACCAATTTCTTTTAATTGATTAATCGCAGCCGGTCTATAAACATCGCAAGCAATAAACATTGGCTTTTTGTGATTATGTTTTCTAACAAAATTACCAAGTTTACCAGCTGTAGTTGTCTTACCTGAACCTTGTAAACCAACAAGCATTGTTACATCAAAGCCTTTAGTTATATTTAAAGGTATTGTTTCACCAAGTAAATTTACTATTTCATCTTTTACTATCTTTACAAATAAATCTCCGGGTTTTAAACTCTTACTTACTTCCTCACCTAAAGCTTTTTCTTTAACATTTTCGGTAAATTCTTTTACTATTTTGTAGTTAACATCTGCTTCTAATAAACATAGTCTTATTTCTCTTAAACTGTCTTTTATGTTATCTTCGGTTATTTTTCCATAACCTCTTACATTACTTAATACTTTACCTAATTTTTCTGATAAGTTTTCAAACATAATATCACCTTATTTAATTTTATCATAAAATAATTTATTTTTCCTTAAAATTAAAGCAAGTTATTTATTTAACTTGCTTTTTACTTCTAATTCTCTAAATATATAAAAGCCTAAATTTAATGCATTGTGTCTAAGTATTCCAGTAGATTCATCTATAAAATCATCAACTATAACTTTTTTCACTAATTTCTTTGTTACATCTTTGTCATAAACCACCGGATCTTTCTTTTCTTTTGATTCATACTTCTTAATCATCGGCTCAGTTATTTCACCATTGTTAACAACTACTATATCTATTTTTCTTTTTCCTAAATATGAATTCAATAGTTTGACATGATCGCTCACTTTAAATTTATCAGTCTCCCCTGGTTGTGTCATCATATTACACACATACATTATTGGTGTTTTAATTTCATCAATTGTTTTAACAATTTCTTTACATAAGAGATCTGGTATAATGCTTGTAAATAAGCTTCCCATACTAAATATAATTAAGTCTGCTTCTTTTAAAGATGCAATTACTTTAGGATTTACTTTAACTTTATTTTTATAATAAACTTTTCTAATAACTCCATTATAATCAGTTATATTATGTTCACCTTCGACTATCTTTCCATCTTTCATCTTCGCCATCAAAACTGCATTATCTTCTGTTAAAGGTAAAACATGCCCTTTTAAGTTAAGAACACTACTTAACACTTCTATCCCATCTGACATATTTCCAGTTATATTTGAAAGAGCTGTTAACATTAAATTACCAACTGTGTGCCCATTTAAATCACTTGTAGTTTTAAATCTATAGTTTAATAATTCTTCCATTAATTCATCAGTTTCTGATAAAGAAGCAATTACTTTTCTAATATCGCCAACTGCAGGTAATTTAAATTCTTTTCTAAGTTTTCCAGTGGATGATCCATCATCACAAACAGAAACTACCGCAGTTATATCTATTGGAAATTTCTTTAAACCTATTAGCAATGAAGAAAGTCCTGATCCTCCTCCAAGAGCAACTATTTTTTTCTTTTTCATAAATTTCTTCCTCATAATAGATTATATCTTTTTTAGACAAAAAATAAAACTCTTTTAAGAGTTTTACTTTTCATTTTTTAATATTTCAGATAGAAATAACTTATTATATATTTTCTCCCTATTTTTTTATAAATTTAATACTTTTAATTCCAACTATATCAATAATACTATATATCATTAACATTAATCCTAAATATCTTAGTATTAAATTCGGTACTAAAATCTTCCCTAAAATACATAGTATTCCTAATAATATACCAACTATTGATAAAATTAAATTTAAATGATATTTATTGTTTTGCTTGTTGTTTAAAGTAATATTTAATTTGGATAAGCTTGATAAAAGTATATAGATGCCCACTACAAATGATATAATTTCACTAATTATAGAAGGTCTTGATATCAAAATTATTCCAATTACCAATAGTATTACAGTAGATAAAATGTTAATAACATTATTTTCTTTATTCTTAAAATATATTATTCCATTAAATAGACTATAAATAATTAGAATAACACCAAAGAATAGTGAAATTGTATTAGTAACTTTATCAGCCCATATAAATATGCAAAGTCCAAGTATAAATAAACATATTGAAACTAATATTTCATTTATTTTAATACTCTTAAACACAAGTATATCCTCCATCTATTGGTAGAATTGATCCAGTTACATATGATGATTCATCACTAGCTAAGAATATTGCTCCTGCATTAAGTTCACCTTCTTGTCCGTATCTTCCCATTGGTACAGTTCTTTTCATATACTCAGTAAACTCTTCCGTATTAAGTACTGCGCTAGTAAGTTCTGTTTCAAAATAACCAGGACATATTGCATTACAAGTGATATTATATTTAGCAAGTTCAGCTGCTGCTGCTCTTGTAAAATTAACCACTCCTCCCTTAGATGAATGATAAGCAATTGTTCCCATCGCAGTATTACCAACAAGACCATACATTGATGCTATGTTGATAATTCTTCCATAATTATTTTTCTTCATAATGTTTCCAAAAGCTCTAGTAACTTTAAATACAGAAGTCAAATCTGTCTCAATTGTAAAATCCCACTCTTCATCAGTCATATCAAGTACACCAGCATCTTTAGAAGCTCCTGCACAATTTATTAAAATATCAACTTTACCAAATACTTCTTCTGAAAGTTTTGCAGCATTCTCGATATCTTCATTTAATGTTACATCACATTTTAACGGCAATACTTTTACCCCATAATTCTCTTCTAAATTGTTTTTCAACTCTTCTAATCTTTCAACTCTTCTTGCTAATATAATCAAGTCTGCTCCTTGCTTAGCAAATGCCTCTGACATTTGTCTTCCTAAACCAGAACTAGCACCTGTTATTACCGCAACTCTTCCTTTTAAATTAAACATAAAATCCTCCTTGCATTATCTTTTATTCATCAATTTTATAGTATCAATTTAATTATAAATTGTCAATTTTTGATATATACAATTAAATTTTTTTGTTCTCTATAATTTCAAAATCCAATATTTTTTTAAAATCACTATTTATTTTAGGTTTATTTATAATCATAATCCCATAAACTAAGTTTACCATTTGCATAAATAGGATTGATTTTTTCAATATTATCAAGTTTAAAAGCATAACCATTCCATAATTTATCGTTTATTATACTTGAATAAACAAAAGAATTTTCTTTTTTTAGTTGGGCTCTTACTTCATCTGTAACTTTTATGCAATCAACAATTCTAGCCTTAGCAATTATATATCCGTTTTTACACTCTAAATTATATTTATCATATTTTTTTATTGCTTCTTTATCGCTGCTCTTTCCAGCATGTATTAGTATATACCCTCTATAATTTGTTTTCCAAGTTCTAAATTCATATTTTTTAATATTATTTGCGATTAATGAAGCGTATGGTTCTCTTATTGTCAACACTTTCATATTATTCCCCCAAAAAATTATAACACAAAAAAAGCATCACATGATGCTTAATTTCCATAATGGTCGGGAAGACAGGATTTGAACCTGCAACCCCTTGGTCCCAAACCAAATGCTCTACCAAGTTGAGCCACTTCCCGATTCTGGTGCGCCCAAGAGGAGTCGAACCCCCAACCTTTTGATCCGTAGTCAAACGCTCTATCCAGTTGAGCTATAGGCGCATCTCTTCTTAGGTTAAATGTTTTAATTATGGTGGCTTCAGTTGGAATCGAACCAACGACACCAAGATTTTCAGTCTTGTGCTCTACCGACTGAGCTATGAAGCCATACTGGCGGTCCCGACGAGGTTCGAACTCGCGATCTCTCGCGTGACAGGCGAGCGTGATAACCACTACACCACGGGACCACATTGGTTGCGGGAGCCGGATTTGAACCAGCAACCTTTGGGTTATGAGCCCAACGAGCTACCAGATTGCTCTATCCCGCGATATTATTAAAATGGCGGAGGAAAAGGGATTCGAACCCCTGCGCCGATTTCTCGACCTCCCGGTTTTCAAGACCGGTCCCTTCAACCAGACTTGGGTATTCCTCCAATTAAAAATTGGTGCCTCAGGCCGGAGTCGAACCGGCACGAGCTTTAACACTCGCAGGATTTTAAGTCCTGTGCGTCTACCTATTCCGCCACTAAGGCATCAAAATGGTGACCCGCTGGAGATTCGAACTCCAGACCCTTTGATTAAAAGTCAAATGCTCTACCTGCTGAGCTAGCGGGTCATAAAACAAAAATTGGTTGCCTCGGCTAGATTCGAACTAGCGAAATGCAAGAGTCAAAGTCTTGTGCCTTACCACTTGGCTACGAGGCAATCTAAGTGGTGGGGAGAAATGGATTCGAACCATTGAACCCGAAGGAACAGATTTACAGTCTGCCGCGTTTGACCGCTTCGCTATCTCCCCATAAAAAATGGTGCCGAAAACAGGAATCGAACCCGTAACCTACTGATTACAAGTCAGTTGCTCTACCAATTGAGCTATTTCGGCATTAAATGGTGGGCGATGAGAGACTCGAACTCCCGACCCCCTGCTTGTAAGGCAGATGCTCTAACCAACTGAGCTAATCGCCCATATAATACTGGGTTTGCGTTATTAAATATAACATTTTAAATGGTTTATGTCAACAATTTTTTTCTATTTTGTTAATTCACTCATCCTTTTCTCAACCCAAATTGGTAAGTTGGTTTCAAGAAGTTCAAAACCAAGACCACTTTCTTCTATTTTTGATTTACTAAATTTCACTTTTGGGTTAACTTCTTTAATAGACAATTTTAAGTGGTTTTTATCTTTGTCTATATCAATAACTTTGGCTCTTATTACATCACCAACCATAAATTTTTCTTTTAAATCCTTTACATATTTATTTGACACTTCAGAAATGTGAACAAGTCCTGAATACTCATCTTCGAAACTCATAAAAACGCCGTATTTTGTTACTCCAGTCACTTGACCTTTAACAATATCTCCTATATTAATTTTACTCATACAAATCACAATATAAGTATATCATATTTACTCTAAATTTACAATCCAATCTATAGGTTCAATATTATATTTTATTTTTAGATTAAAATATAATTCTTTTAAAAAAAATTCATAATGTTTTGATAAAGAAACAATTTTTTTTAATTCTCTTTCTTCTTTCTCTTTATTCAAAATACCTTCAAATAAATCAAAATAGTATGTTGGGTATAATAATCTCCCATATAATAGTTTTATATCATTTAAATTATAATTTTTTATATTTTCATCTAGAAATTCAAGTATTCCTTCCTCGTTTAATTCAGAGTAAAAAAAACTCTCTTTTATATATTCGGCTAAATCTCTTACTTTATAATCAAATATAAAACCAAGAGGATTATAAAGCATTCCTGTTATCAACGGGGTTTTTATTCTTTTATGGGATAAATATAACTTAGTATTATCAAAGCTTATATTATTAATATAACTAATAGCATTCTCAGCAAGTCCAACATAATAATCAAAGACATTTAATAGTTCCGGATATTCTTTGTTCAATTCGGTAACTTGTTTTTCAAATGCATCTACTGTATTTTCCCATCTTGTTATCCAAGAACCATTAGTTAATTTACTATCATTAATCACTCCTAGATTATTAAATTTAATAATTTCATATATATCTAACTCTTCATTTTCATCCGTGTTTACTCTTAGCAAAATATACTTAGTATCATTATTATTAACATAAAAATCATTGTCTTTTGTTTTAATAAAAGTATGAACCTTTATACCTTTCAAATATAATCTATTGGTTATTTCCACTAAAGAATTAAGATCATCTATGCTTCTATTAAAAGGCACTAAATAATATTTAATATCATCTATAAAAAAGTAAGTCACTCTTCCATCTACATATATTTTATCAGGATAAATATTGTAATAATACTCTAATAAATTTTTCATAACATACCTCTAAAATATATTATGAAATTCATAAAATAAAAAAACTAGTTTTGATTTAAAACTAGTCTCTTATCATTTTCACTTGTAATAGTTGCTCCACCAACAGGATTTGCATTAAATAAAGCTGCATTATAACCATTATTATAGGCTTTCTGAAGTTCAGAATTAACTTCTCCTTTTATTTGAGTAACCATATTTTCTGCGGTTTGTCTTCCAGATTCGCTTATATCTAATGCGCTCGTTAATTCCTCTATTTTTTTATCTTTTTGAGAAATTATACGTTTAATTATATCGTTATTCTGATTTATTGAATCAAGAAGTTCATTATAATCATATGCTTTATTATCTGGCATTGTACATACCGCCATTATATTCATTAATTATTTCTTGCTGTGTTGATTGAATTTGAGCCAAATTATTTCTACTACTACTTCTTGCTCTTTCAATTTCCCTACTTATATCATCGAATCTTGAATTAACATCTTGACTAAGTTTGCTTGATTTATTAACAACATTTTGTTGAAATTGATTTAATTCTCCTATAATTTTCTTTAATTCCATATCAATTTCTTGCATAAATTCGTTATGCTTCTTATTTATTTCAGCTCTCTCTCCCTCAACTTTTATATCTACAGATGCGTAAGGATCTTGAACTTGCTTTGATTCTGGCATTTGAAATTCTTGAGGAGTTTGAAGCACAGGTTGCTCAACAACTTCTCTTCTAACTGGTGCCTCATTAAGGTAAGTTGTAATTGCAGCAGCAGTTTGATCTACTTGTTGAGTGTTATTAACAGCATAATTTTCATTCATAGGTTGATTATAAACTGGCATAATCTGTGGCTGTGAAACTTCGCTATAAATTTCAGTTGTTTCTCTTTCCTGAGGAGCTAGAACTGCTTCATCAAGTTTTGGAACTTCTTGAGTAACAGGCATAATTATATTATTTAATTGTGATTGTTCATTAGAATTTCGCTCTATTGATGCATTTGCAGCAGCAATAAATGGATTTGATTCATATCTTTCATGAATAGCAGGTGTATCTGGTGTTATTGTTTGAATACTTGGTTTAGGAATTTCTTTTTGTTTATAAGGTTCTAGTATTTCGGCATCTTTTATTTCTTGGAAAGAATTTTTAAATTTATTACGAAATTCTTTTAATTTAATCATAACAAAATTAGCAATAGCTTTTAGTGTAGCTAAGCTCATTAAAATTCCTCTATTTCCCTTTACCTTTCTTAAATCTTCTTCTTTGTGATAGGTTTGTATAATATCATCTTCAAAATCAATAAGATCTACATTATGTTCTGTTTCCATACAATTTGCTCCTAACTTTCAACCATTTCTTTCATTGCTTTTTTTACTCTATCCCATAAAGCATCATCTAATATACCAATAAGTTCATATATTCCCGGACTTGTTTCTAACACTTCAGAAACATAAACCTTACAAAGTCCTTCATTATTCATCTCGTTTTTTGATAATATTACAAACTTTTTACTAATATCTACGATTTCAAAAGCCTTTATTAAATCAACTTCTTCAATATTACCATTTGCATTTTTAACAGCGATTTTTTTCATTTGAACCCTCCTCTACTCTATAAAATAATTATATCATAAAAAAAAATACAATCAATTACTTTTGTATTTTTTCTAGGACAAAATATTTGCATCCGTAAGCACAATTTTCTTTTAAATACTTCTTTAAATTAGAGAAATCATTAATGCTATTAAAACTCTTATTATCTTTTTTATTAAAACCTTTTAATCTGAGTTTACCATAGGCAATATCTCCAACTATATAATCATATCCGTTAAAATAATCAGTATATCTTTCTTTTACTTCTTCTTCATTAAAACCTTCATTATAGTCTTCAATTAATTTATATTTGTTGTTTTCAAGTTCAATTATCTTCATTTTTTTCACCAATAAAATTATATCATAAAATAGTTTTTCACTCAATTAAATCAGAAATAATATTTGATGAAGTTGAATAAACACCACCATATACTGATGGTATTTTACCTTCTACGACTTTTTTAACAATTGGTACTTTATAATTAACTCCTATACTATTTGATGTATAAGGTAAAAGTATATTCGTATTTACATTTATATCCATATACGTTTCTAGTATTAAATTATTTATTCCATATTCTTTAACATTTGTTACAAATTTTGTATCAACATTACCAGATGTCATAATTTTAATAGGAATTTGAGGCCATATCCAAGAAGAAAAATTTGAATTTGTGATTGCTCCAAAAGGAATATAATAAATTGTATTGTTATTTGAAAAAGAACTATCTTCTATAGTTTTTAAGCTTTGTATTAAATTAAGTGTTATATCATTTAATAGTTTTTCAATTTTTACAGTATCATAATCAATTGACACTGTTTCTCCTCTACTGTTGTTAATAGTATTTATAAAGTCATTATAATTAAATTTTTCTTCATTAAATTCATCATTAAGAGTTTTAGCAATTAAATTTTTAGTTTCTAGTTCAACTTTATTTCTAGCATAGTCTAGTAATATAGGTTTAGTATTTCTATCAAACAATATTAAAATGAATATACTATTAAAAAAAACAAGTAAAGCAATAATTACTACCTTGTTTTTCGATTTAATATTCTTTTTAGCTTTTAATTTTATCCTACTTTTCACATTAAATTATATTTATTAGAATAAATTTAATACATATTTTAAAACTACAAATATAGTTGATAAAGCAAGTAAAATTAATATAACTATTCCTATTTTTACTAAGTTATTGTTTTTCTTAACATTTTTTTCTAATTCATCAAACCCCTCAAAATCTTCTTTACTAAAAGTCATTGAATTAGTGTAAAAAGATTTATCTAAAGTTTTTATAGCTGTATTTGTTTCATCAACATCTTTTAAGTTTAATTTATTTTCTTCCTTTGTCTTGCTTTCTTCTATTGCGGCTGTCACTATCTCATCATTTTTTTCTTCTTTTATAGGAGCAGTCACTATTGTATTTTCATTTCCTTTTTTTAATTCTTCAAGTAAATCTTCTTTCTTTTTAGTAACGGTATTTATTAAATCAACTAAAGTTTTTTCATCTGTGTTTAATTCTATTGGTTCTTCTTTTTGTTCAGTTTCTTCTTCATCATACAATTTTATTTTACTTAAAATATCATATTGAGTGTCTCTTAGCTTTCTATGCTTTTCATCTTCATAATATGATTCTTTCTTTTCCTTAGCAAGTTCTAAAACAGAATTAATATCATATATTTTTTCTTCTTCAAATACGTCTTTTTGTGGTAATTCACTAATATCTTCTTTTACTACCACACTTCTATTTTGATTTTCGGATTCATTATTACTTTCAATATATTTTTTAATTTTATCCAAATCTATTTTATTGCTGCTAGTTTCAATAACTTTTATATTATCATTTGGTTTCATTTTTGAAAAATCAGACATGCTAAGATCATTGTAAAGACTTTGATTCTTTGCAACTCTTGAAGGGACTTCAGCAGTTTCTTCTTCATATCTATATCTTTCTAACCTAGAATTCATATTATTCACCAATATAATAATATACTAAAATAACTTTTTTTTCAAGAATAATTGCTTTTTTTTATACTTCATTATATAATTTCTATTAAGGAGATTATTATGGAAAAATTAGTTGTTAAAGACGGATGTATTGGTTGTGGCATTTGCGTTGGCGTGAATCCTGATTATTTTGAATTTGGAGATGATGGACTTAGTCGCGTTGTAAAAGAAGAAGTTAATTCTGATGATAAAGAAAGATTACTTACTTCAGTTGAACAATGTCCAGCCGAAGTAATTGTTATTGAAGAAGAAAAAATCGCTTAAAGCGATTTTTATTTTGTTTTTTTAAGTTTTGGAAAAGAATCAAATATTCTTTTATAAAAAGTTTTACCTTTTTTAATAAACCCTAACATTTTTGCTTTTAATTCCTCTGTTGAATCTACTTTGACATTTTTTTCTATGTCATTTATTTTAGATACAAAGAATATTGAAAATATTGTATCTAAAATTATTAATAGTGCTAATAATATAAATAATACTGTTGATAATGTATTACCCATTAATCCTAACACTTTAAATAAAATTGGATTTACAACTTTTATTATTAAGCAAGCCCCCAATCCAAAAGGTATAGTTGTTTCCAAACATATTCTTCCATTAATATTAAATTTTCTATTTGAATAATCCCACCATCTATATTGAAATATTTTTTCCATAATATAACTAGTAAAATATTCTAAAACTGAGCAAATTAATGCAGACTTTAAAAATAATGAAGCAAAATCATCAGCCCCACTTAAGCAAATTGTTATAAATGTACATCCAAATCCATATATAGGACAATAAGGACCAATTAAAAATCCTCTATTTACAAATCTTTTGTCAATTATTAAACAATCTATAATTTCAACTATCCATCCAATTATTGAATAAAAGAAAAATATAAAAAATATATTTTTAAATGTTAACATAATACCCTCCTAATCTAATATTTCTATTTCATCACCTGTGTGTATATCATATTTTATTTCATCATCCTTATCTAAATGACACTCTAATACACAAGTTGGATTAATTTTTATATGAACATCTTCGATTATGGTATTACCTTTTTTAATTTTAACTACTTCACCATTATGCCTATTAAATACTTTTGAATCAGATAAACTCATATGAATATGCCTGTTTGCTATCATCACGCACGAAGGAACATAAATCTCACCTTTCGGACCAATTATAGTTATTCCAGGCGTATCTTTTAAGTCACCACTATCTCTAAGAGTTGTATTAAGCCCTAATACTTTCTCATCACTTTTTAGTATTTCAACTTGTGTGTAATCTCTTAAAGGACCAATTACTCTAACACCCTCAATCACGCCACTTTCGGTTCTTATGGTTAATTTTGATGTGCTTGAAAACTGTCCCAACTGCTTTAATGGGTACTTAACCTCTAATTCATAATCGCTTCCAAATAGTATATCTTTAACTTCTTTAGTTAAATGTATATGCCTATTACTAATTCCTACTGGTATTTTCATTCTTCACCTCTACTAAAAAGTATACTATATTTGTTCATATTTTTAAACATTTTTCATATTATACACTAGAAAGAGGGAGTGACTATATGAATGGAAGTTATTATAAGAATCCATCTTATCCATCAAACATGAGACCAGCTGATACATATGTAAACCCACCTGTTGCTCAAACAGAATTAACAATGGAACAAAGTTATGTTGAAAATATTCTAAGAATGAATAAAGGAAAAAAAGTAAAAGCATATGTATCATATTCTGACTCAGTTGAATGGAGAGACAAAGTATTTGAAGGAATAATTGAACAGGCCGGAAGAGATCATCTAATTTTGAGTGACCCAAATACAGGTAAATGGTATTTGATACTTATGATTTACTTAGACTATGTAGAATTTACTGAAAAAATAAATTATGGACTATAAAAGTTCATTTTTTTTTGATATAATTTATTATAAGGAGTTACATATGGAAAATGGATTAATAGTTTTAATGATTATTTCAATATTAATTTTTATAGGTGCAATTATAGCTATCTTAGTAGTTCATTTTAAAAACAGAATAAATTCTTTAAGATACAAAATGGGAGTTTCAGAATCAAGTATTAACGAAAATTTAAAAAACAAATTAGATTTAGTAATTAGAAGTATTAATATAATTGAGAGAGAATTGAAAATAGAAAGCAAAAAATTTGAAGATGTCAAAAAAATTAGAAACGAAAAAATAAATAATATAGTTTTTGATAACTTGCTTTCAGAAGCAACCGATGAAATTTTTGATATTAAGGATGACTATAAAGAAGTAGAAAAAATAAAAAGTTTCAAAGGAATAATTAATGATATAAAAGATTTAAATATATTACTTTCTGGAGGCAAAAAGTTTTATAATAAATATGCTTCTGAATATAACAGTTTAATCAAAAAATTTCCATACAAATTATTTTCAAAAAAATTACAGTATAAACAATTGTATATTGACAATATACTAGATGAAAAATTAGAAACAGGGCTTAATATATAAACCCTGTTTTATAATCTAAAATTTATTTCTTTAATACCATTCTTTTTTAAAAAATTATTAGTTTTTGAAAAAGGTCTACTTCCAAAAAAGCCATTTCTTGCTGAAAACGGAGATGGATGAGTACTTTCAATTACCAAATGAATAGGATTAGTAATAAAGACTTTTTTACTTCTAGCAAAGTTCCCCCAAAGTATAAATACAATTGGTTCTTTCTTTAAATTTAATAACTTAATAATATAATCAGTAAGTATTTCCCATCCCAAATCCTTATGAGATGCTGGTTTATCTTTTTCAACAGTTAAAACAGAATTTAAAAGAAGCACTCCCTCTTTAGCCCAAGGGGTTAAATCACCTGTATTATTTACTTTTATTCCTAAATCATCATATAATTCTTTATAAATATTTTGTAGTGATGGAGGTAATTTTATTCCTTCTTGAACAGAAAAAGAAAGACCATGAGCTTCCCCCACTCCATGATATGGATCTTGACCAAGTATTACTACTTTTACATCTTTATATGGAGTTAATTTTAAAGCATTAAATATATCATCATATTTTGGAAAGCAAGTGGATGTTTTATACTTATCTTTTACAACATTCATAAACTTGTTGAATCCAGAACTTTCAAATACACTTTCTAATATGTTATCCCAATCATTACCTATCATCATGCATCACTAAATATATTATACTATAAGAATTAATAATAATCATAATAAATGTTAACATATCCAAGTATTTCCATATGTAATTATTATTTAAAATAATACCTATAATACAAGATATAATAAAAATCAATTTGAATATATTAATAAATACATTTTTATTTGTTAAGTATCCAATATTTGAAAGCCCTATATAGTAACCACTAAGTATAGTAGTAATCCCAA
The DNA here is from genome assembly GCA_905235065.1 of uncultured Bacilli bacterium. GTDB lineage: Bacteria > Bacillota_I > Bacilli_A > RF39 > UBA660 > CAJOJR01. The sequence continues at coordinate 10,716 of CAJOJR010000007.1, read as the reverse complement.
ATAATAAATAAATTATTAACAAGAAATAAGTTCCCAAAAAACCCAATAAATCATTAAAAACATTGCTCATAAGTAGATTATAATCATCTGGTATTACGTTTCCGTTCACATAAATAAGTAACAAAAAACCTATTAGTAATGTTATAATTATTGATATAAAATAAGTACTTAATATTTGATATCTAATAGATGTATTTATATCATTTTTATCACTAGAAGCAGAAGTTGATGTTGTTCCTATCAAAATTTCATTCATAAACATACTTCTTTTGACTCCGATTACTAATCCACTCATTAAACTTTTAAATGATAACAAGTCTTTAAAAAATATATTAAAATTTATTTTTTCTATATTTTTAAATATCATAAATAAACAAACTACAACAAATAATATACACATATAAGGAACAAGTTTATTTAAGATAGATAGAATATCATTTATTTTTAAATTAAGCGTTATTATTAATATAATTAAACTAACAATTATTATTAAGTATTTAGGTATTCTAAAACTATATGTTAGCATATAACTAATCGTATCAAATTGAATCATTTGAAAGAAAAAAGAATATACAACAATTAATAAAACCAAGCTTATTATCGCAAGCAATTTTTTATTTAAACCGTATTTAATTATATAATAAGGACCCCCAATATTATTTTTTTTATACTTATTTCCATAATATCCCTCATAGTAAATTAATGAAGTAAAAAGTATTGAAAATACTATAATCCATATTATAGACGAAAAACCTCCAATTAATATTGATGAAGCAGTACCAATAATAGATCCAACCCCTATTTTGGTTCCCAATGTCAAAAATAATGATGTCTTATCTTTTTTTATAAGTTCTTTAATATTTATCTTATAATTTTTAAATTTTAATTTAAAAGATAAAAAAAATGATAGCACTAATAAATATATTATTAAAATAGTCCACATAGTAAATTTTATTTATATTAAAAAAAGTTATCACTCTTTATGATAACTTAAATTAATTACTTTTCTATACTTAATAATATAAAATATAAATATAATAAACATCGTTAATAAATAACTAATAACTCCACCTAATAACGAATATTTATTTACTAAAAAGAATGTAATTATTAAAGACAACACTATTGATATAATATAAATTATAAACTGATATCTTGTTTTTCTTTTAATGGTATATATCAAATTTAATAGATTATTTAATGCATAGAAACTTGAACCAATCATTACTAATAATAGATAATATTTATAATTATTCAAATTTAAACTATAAATTAAATTTAATACTGGTATTCCAAATAAATAAGCTAGCAATATACATATTATTGAAATAAAGATGGTATACATAAATATTTTTTTGACTTGATTCTTAAAAATAACTGTATCATTCTTATTTGATTCTGATAATTTTACCGCATAAGGTTGAAGAATAAACTGTGTTAAAAGTGCCGTCATTGTCGCGGGCATAACTATTATTCCATATATACCTTGAAGTTCATCTGAAAGATAAAAATCTATAAAGTATCTTGGGATATTAATAATAAAAATTGACACAAAATTAAACAAGAAGAAGTATAAAGTTTTATTAAATATTTCTTTATATTTTTTTTCTAATTTAAATTTCTCATTTGAAATATTTTTAGATTTTAATGTGTCAAAGAATATTAAAAATGCTAAATTTATTATTCCCCAACAAATGATAGGAACATATAAATTCTTAAAGATATAATCAGTAATTACAAATATAATTAATGATAATAGATTCTTAAAAAACAAACTTATACCAACTAAATAAAGTTTATTATTCTTTTGAAATATACCGAAATAAACATCACTTATAGATTCAAAACTTCTAACCACTATAAGAAGCACTATTATTAAATATTTATATGTTGAATAATTAAACAACAGAAACAACAATGTAAACAATAATAAAGATATAATTGTTGTTATGTACCTGAAATTTTTATATAAATTGTCATTAAATTCTTTTTTTGAATCAGTTATTTGATAATTTCTCCCACCAAAAGTTGCAACAGTTAAAAATATATTAGATATTGTAAAAGCATATGAAAATATACCGGAATTATTTATGCCATTTATTCTAGTAACTATTATCAAAAAGAATAAAGAATTGAAAGCATGTATTAAACTTCCAAGAGTATTCCATATAAAATCTTTTTTTAAAGTTTTATTTTTCATCTTTTAACCAATATTTTAAAAATATTGCTCCTAATAAATATAATACCAAAAAATTTGAATAATAATACCTAACATCATTAACACTAGCAGTTAAAGCTATTCCAATAACATTTGCTAATGCTGGTAAGAAGACTAAAAACATGTTTATTTTTTCTTTCTTCTTTAAATAAATCAAAATTAATATAGATAAATATAAACGTAATGACCCACTATAAAATATTGTTTGAAATAAAATGTTTTTTCTTGTTAAGACAACATATTTATACACAAGATTATATATAAATGTATTTTCAAATGGTCTTGTATATAAAAAACCATCATCATTACTAGAATTTATCCCTAAATAATTAATATTTCCATAAGAATCTTTAAATCTTACAATTCTCCAAACATATCCCCACTCTTTTAGAAAAAATCTTGTAGAAATCCAAGTGTTCTTAGACATCATTTTAAATATGGTTTTATACATACTAATTCTATTAGTTTTCATTATTTCAGGTTTTCCATTACATTTTAACCACAAATAATCCAAAGAATTATATATAGCATAAGATGTCATACAATCGAAATCCACATATTTATTTATTTCTTGTTTTTCACTTTCAGTATATTTTCCATATCTTCCTATTTCACCAGTGACTGCAATTGCTTTATAATCCACAATACTACCTATGCCAGTGACACTTAAACCCTTATCAACATTATAAATTATATTTAGTCCTCTAAAACAAAGCAAAAATGCAACAACAAATCCAACTAATTTTAAATAATTAAAACTCTTTTTGTCTTTAATAATGAAAATCACAAATAAAATAATAGGAATTAATAACGTTATTAAATAACCATTATGTCTTAAATTAGGGAGTATAGCCAATATAAGAGATATTTTTATAATATCTTTTAATTTAGTTTTAAATTTCTTATCAATTAGTTTTTCAATTTCAAAAGATAACCAAAGAATCATATAAGAATATAATACATCTTTCCATAAAGTTATAGATAAAACTTTATTTAACGGATTAAAACAAATCAATATTGTTAATAAAATCTGGTATTTAAAAGAAAATTTACTATATTTATCCCTATTATATTTACAAATCCTACTCCAAAGTATTGAAAAAAATGTTATTTGAAATAATCCTACTATTGCTGGAGTATTTATAACTTTCATTAATATCATTTCAATAAATGTATGAAAAAAAGGATGAGAAGAATCAAACGTCATTGTTTTTATTTGACCCAATTGATTATAAGAGTCATATGATAATACTCCCGGATAAAATATAACTAAATATATACCAAAAGATATAAATGGTATTAAAAATATAATTACATCTTTGTAATCAATCTTTCCTATAATTTTTTTAAATAAGTCTTTTATTTTTTTCACATTAATCACTATTTAATTATATAATATTTTTTATACATTTGATATAATTTTTATATGAAAGAAGTTTTAATAAGTATAATTATTCCAGTTTATAATGTTGAAAGTAAAATTAATAAATTACTTGATTCTTTTTATAGAATTAAAAATAAAAATATAGAAATTATATTTGTTGATAACAATTCTATAGACGATTCTTTAAATATAATAAAAAAATATTCTAATAAAGATAAAAGAGTTAAAATTTATAAAGAAAAGAAAAAAGGCGCCAATTACGCAAGATTTTTAGGATATACTAAATCTAATGGAAAATATATTTATTTTGTAGATTCAGACGATTATATAGAAAATATTGATAATGTTATTAATATCATCATAAAAAAAGAACCTGATATATTAATTGGAAACTATAATGAACTTGATTCAAACTATAAATTCATAAAGTTAATGAACGGATTTGGAAATAATAGTATTTTATTATACAAGCCATGTCTATGGAATAAAATATTTAAAAAAGAATTAATAAATAAAGAAGACTTCATATTCACTGAAATTGGTGAAGATATGTATTTAACTTTACCAGTAATTTTAAAAACTAATAATATTGTTTATTTTGATAAACCTATATATAACTATGTTAAAAACTGTGATGGCGTTTCTTCTAAAACCAATTATGAAATATTACATAATTCATTAAACACTTTAAAACTATTAAAAAAGAAATTTGAAAAAGAAAATACTTATAAAAAAAATAAAGAAGAAATTGATTATGTTTTATTAACACATGCTTTATATAGAGGATTTAAAGGAATACTATTAGATAGAACTGAAAAGAATAAAATTAGAAACGAAGTTATGTCTTTTTTAAAAAGTATTGATTATAAAAATAATAAATACTATAAGAAATCTATTGTTTATAAATTAGTAAATGTCCTAATTAATTCAAAATTTCTATATAATCTTTTAATAAGTAAATTCTTAGTTAATTTATTATTTAATAATAAGTTTTTTAATAAAATACTTAAAAAAATAGATAAATAATTATTTTTTATCTATCTTTTCTTTTAATAAAGATACTTCTTGTATTAACATATTTATTTTTGCTTTTTGATTAGAAGCTATTATTGTTAATGATAATGTTAAAAATAAAAGTACTCCAATAAAAATAGAAAATATCATATTAGATTGCATTTCAAAACCTAATAAGTTTGATAAGAATGGTAATATTCCAGGAAATAATACTAATAAAATAAGTACTATACAAGCAAAGAACCATAGTATTGCATATTTAGTAGAAAATTTTCCCTTTCTTAATAAAAATATTATAGATACTAATAATACTAATATAAAAAATAAAACAGATAATTTTAAGTTAATACTCATTTTGCTTTTCTCCTTATACTTATAATAAATATAGATAAAATAACATTAACCATATAATACAAAGACTTCCATGTATGAATTGAAGAAGTTCCTTTTTTTCTTTCCTTCATTTTAGAAGGCACTTCTTTTACATTAAAACCATTTTTCAACAATACTACATTTGAAATTGGTTCTGGATATTCAAGTGGATAATCATTAGAAAAATATTTAATTAGCTTTTTATCTATTGCCCTAAATCCAGAAGTTGGATCAGTTATTTTAGTATGAGTAAAAAGTTTTATTTCAAAAGATATCATTTTAATACCCATTCTTCTTAAAAAAGTAGATTTAAATTTATTTCTTTTTGATATAAACCTACTTCCAATAACGCAATTGACATTATTAGACAAAGAATTTACTAAATCTTTAACATAATTTATATCATGTTGATTATCTCCATCGAACTGCACAGCTATATCATAATTATTTTCATATGCGTATTTATATCCCGTTTGAACAGCACCACCTATACCCAAATTATTTAATAATTTTATATGTGGTATTTTATTCCTTCTTAATACTTCTTCTGTTGAGTCAGTCGAACCATCATTTATAACAATCACATCATATTTTTGTTTATAATTTTCATTATACTTTTTTATTGTATTATAAACATTTAGTATATTTTTTTCTTCATTATAAGCAGGTATTACTAATAAAATCTTTTTCATACTATCCCCTAATTCAATTATATCATAATAAAAGTTGGCATAGCCAACTATTTTTTTCTTTCAAATATTATATTTGTTTTTAAAATTAAGAATAGTACTAAGAACAATAAAACTATATAACAAATTATCATTTCATATTGATAACCTATTGCATAAAATATGCTTGTTATAGAAAACAATATATTAATTGCATAAATTATCAATAATGTTTTAGTTTTTGATAAATTCATTCTTAATAATTGATGATGTAAATGATCTTTATCTGGTTGCATTGCTGGTTTATGTCTTAATTTTCTTCTTATAATAGCAAATAATGTATCTAAAATAGGTATTGCAAGTAATAAAGAAGGAATAATTAATGATGTTAAAGTAAGAGTTTTAAAACCTATTAACATTATTATTGAAATCATTAAACCTATAAATGTAGAACCAGCATCTCCCATATATACTTTTGCTGGTGGAAAATTATGAACAAGATATCCCAAAGTGGCACCCAACATTATAATAGATATCATAATATCAAGTCCTCCAAATTTATTTAATATAAATCCAAGTACAGCAATTGTTAGAAAATATATTGACGCAATTCCACCAGAAAGTCCATCAAGACCATCAATTAAATTAATTGCATTTATAATACCAACAATTAATAACATAGTAACAAAAGGAGGAAAAAACCCCAAATCTAATATTCCAACCAAATAGACTTGCATTATCAAGTTTCAAATTTCCATAAAAAACAACTATTGCAGCAATTAATATATGGACAACAAATTTGTATTTTGCAGGTATTGGTTTTATATCATCAAATATTCCAAGAAGTAAAATCAAAAAAGAAGCAATTAGTATAGATAACATAATATCACTTGGAGTACCAAATAAGATGTATCCTAGTAAGAATGTTAAGAATATACCTACACCTCCAAGTAATGGTACTGGTTTTTTATGTATTTTTCGTTCATTTGGAATATCATAAACCTCTAAATATATTGCGACTTTCTTCATAAGCCAAACAAATATAACTGAACTTATAAAACAAATTAATAATATTACTAACGCGTTATGACCATTTACAAATAACTTCATGTCAACACCTCTAAAATATATTATAAACTATTTTTAATATTTTACTAGTGTAAATATTTATGTAAATAAATACTAATAAATATTATTAAATTTATTTTATAAGTTTTTTTTGATATAATATTAATTGATAAAATAAGAATGGAGCATGGGATATGAAAAAGAATAAACTATTTTTTTCAATATTAATAATACTAATTAGTTTTATTCTTTTACCATGCTTAAACGCTCAAACAGAAGCATACGTTTCTACATCTGCGCTTAGAGTTAGAGAAAAGCCAACAACAGATTCAAATACACTATTAAAAATATATAATGGTGAAACAATTACTATAATAGATGAAAACAAAATTAGTGGTTATGGTTGTGATGAAGGATGGTATAAAATTGAAAAGAATTCCATTCAAGGATATGTTTGTAGTTCATTTATAAAAATTGGCAATATAAATACAAGCTATAATACCTCTAATTTTAGCGCTAGAGTTTATGCAAACTCAGTTTCAGTTAGAAATTATGCATCATCAAGTGCTAGTAAAATCACAAGTTTATTAAATGGAACAAATTTAACTATATTAGATACATTATCTTCTGGAAACGGCTGTAATGATCCATGGTATAAAGTTAATTTTTATAACAATAGAATTGGTTATATATGCGGAACTTACGTTATAAAGAAAGATGATATGACTGCATCAGATTCAGAATATGAGCAAATTCTTTCTAATGCTGGTTTTCCAAGTAGTTATATTCCATATCTAGTTGCTCTTCACAAAAAGCACCCTAATTGGATATTTAAACCAATACAAACAAATTTAAATTGGGATAATGTAATAAGTGGTGAAAGTGGTAAAAACTATATAGAAAATCCTACTGAAGAGGCATACAGAACTTCTTCTACTCCTGTCGAAGGAAGAAGTTGGTTTGAAGCAACAGATGGAGTTAATGCTTTCTTTATAGACCCTAGAAATTTTTTAACAGAAAAATTTATATTTATGTTTGAAAATTTACAATATGATGAAGAAACTCAAACTTTAGAAATAGTTAAATCTGTTTTTGGTTCAAGTTATTTAGCAACAGATGAATACTCAGGATACTTTATAGGTGCTGGTAAACAGTTTAATGTAAGTCCAGTACACTTAGCAGCAAGAGTTGTTCAAGAAGGTGGGGCTAACAGTACCTATGCTGCAATTACCGGAACATCTACTCAAACATATAGAGGACACTCTCTTACAGGTTTTTATAACTATTATAATATTGGCGCTTATGCTGATGCATATACATCTAGTCCAGTTACCAGAGGTCTTGCGTATGCTGCTGGTCTAGTTGGTGGAGATGGTAAATCTCTAGGAAGACCTTGGACTTCAAGAGAAAAAGCTATATATGGTGGTGCAGAATTCATTAGTAATGGTTATATAAGCAGTGGACAATATACATTATACTTTGAAAAGTTTAATACATCCCCTACTTCAAGTTATAGTAAATATACTCATCAATATATGACAAATGTACAAGCTCCTACTAGTGAAGGAAGTAACTTATTTAGTTCATACAATGCAAATGGTTTATTAAATAATGCTTACGTATTCGCAATACCAATCTACTTAAATATGCCAGGAGTTGTTTCTCTTCCTACAATCGGAAATGTTGTAAATACATTAAGTTCAATTTCTATAAATGATGTTAAACTTTCAGAATTTGATTCAGATGTCTTAAGTTATACATATTTTGTTACAAAAGATACTGAAGAAATAGAAGTAAAAGCCACTCCTTCAAGTTCTACAAGTACATTAGAAGGAACTGGTAAAATAGAACTAGATAGTGATGAAACAATCGTAACAATTAAAGTAACATCAGAAACAGGTTCAGTAAAGATATATTCTATAACAATTAAAAAAGTTGATGACACTAAAACAATTGAAGAAATATTTAATAACTTAGAAGTTAAAATATCAAATAACTATATAAAAAATATTACAAAAGATACAAAAGCAAATGACTTGATAACAAATATAAAAAGAAATAGTCCATCTGCGATAGTCACAATAACAAATTCATCAGGTTCCCAACTCGCTTCTACTGACAAACTTGCTACTGGCCAAATACTAAACATTAAAACTGCTAGTAACGAAAATAAGGACTTTATATTAGTTGTTAAAGGTGATACTTCTGGAGATGGAAATGTAACAATATTAGACCTTTTGCAAATTCAAAAACATATATTAAATTCAAAGAAATTATCAAATGCATACTTTGAAGCAGGTGATACTTCTGGGGATGGAAAGATAACAATATTAGACCTTTTACAAGTACAAAAACATTTAGTTGAAGGTAAAAAGTTATAGGAGGATTAAAGAATGAAAAGATTGAGTAAATTCTTAATTAGTTTATTAGTAATATGTTTATTTATACCGAGTTTAAAAGCCGCTTCTGCAACGTTTAAAACCACTTCAAATAGATCAAGTGTTGTTGTTGGAAATACTTTTACTGTAACCGTTAAAGTATCTTCTTCAAACACACTAGGAAGTTGGGAATACACTATTAGTTATGATAGTTCAGTTGTTCAACTTGTGAGTGGTAAAAAATCAGTTGCTGACCCTGGTAATGGTAGTCAAAAATCTCAAACATATACATATACATTTAAAGCAATAAAATCTGGTAAATCAAATATTACTGTTAAGTCATATGCAGCATATGGTTGGGATGAAAAAGCACTCAGTTGCTCTGCATCTGGTACAACAGTAAAAGTTATAACAAAAGCAGAATTAGAGGCATCTTACTCAAAAGATAATAATTTAAAAAGTTTATCAGTAGATGGTGCAAACATCTCCCCTACTTTTTCAAAAGATGTGACCGACTATAAAGTTGAACTAGGAGCTAACACAACATCAATAAATATTAAAGCTTCAGCTAATGACTCAAAAGCTCATGTATCAGGTACTGGAACATTTGAAGTAGCTGAAGGAGATAATAAATTTCAAATAGTTGTTACTGCTGAAAATGGTTCAACAAAAACATATAATTTAATAGCAAGCATTATTGATCCTAATCCTATAACTGTTAAAGATATAAAAGGAAATGAATTAGTAGTTGTTAAAAGAAAATCTTTACTAACATCACCAGAAACATACAAAGAAACAGCTACTACTATAAATGATCAAGAAGTTCCAGCTTTCACAAGTGAAATAACAAACTTCACATTAGTTGGGCTCAAAAATAACGAAGGTAAAATTAACTTGTATATTTACGATAAAGAAAAAAACACTTTTAATAAATATACAGAATTAAAAATGAATGAATTAGTTTTATTACCAATGGAAAGTAGTACATACAAAGAATATGTAAAAACAACAATAAAAATCAATGAAGAAGAAATAGATGCTTATAAGTATAAAGAGGATTCTAAATTTGCTATTATATATGCCTTAGATACAGAAACTGGTGAGAAGAATTACTATAAATATGACTTTAGAAACAACACTGTTACATTCATAGATGACGAAGAAGAAAAAGATTTGGAAAACAAACTACAAACTTATTCATATATAATCTTAGGATTACTTGCTGAAACATTTATATTATTTATAATATTGGTATTGTTATTGAGAAGTAAAGCACTACATAATAAACAAAAAAGATTGAAGCTTGAAGAAGCAAAAGCAAAATTTGAAAACGAAAAGAAAGCAGATAATGAAATAGAAGAAAACAAAAAAGAAGAAAAAGCAATTAAAGAAGATAAAGAAAAAAAAGAACCTGAAGTTCAAACAACATCTGAAAAGAAATCAAAAAAGAAGAAAAAACAATAATTTTTTCTTCTTTTTCTATAATAAAAAGTTGACATAAATAATAAAATTGTGTAGAATATTATATGTAATTTGAAATGCAGGTGTAGTTTAATGGTAGAACTTCAGCCTTCCAAGCTGCTAACGTGGGTCCGATTCCCATCACCTGCTCCA